>DASUIL010000074.1:0-7546 GCA_036273075.1 Fluviicoccus sp.
GTCGGCCAGGTCGGCGGACAGCGCATCCAGCATCGCCACGGCCGGCGATGCGGTGCCGGCGGGCAGCGTGTCGGCGGCGGTATGGGCCAGGGCGGCCAGGCGGAGTGCGTATTGGGCGGCGGCCTGCGCGGCGGCGGTGGATGCGTTCAGCAAGGCTTCATAGTCTGCCGTACTGCCGATCAGCGCCGGGGCCTGCAGGATGTTGGCGACACCGAAGGCGCTGTTGACCAGGGCGTTGGCTTCGGCAATGAGCGTCGGTGTCAGGGCCGGGGCTGCGCCGCCGCCCGCGAGCGTTTCGGCGCGCTGCACGGCGGCTTCGGTCAGTGCGGTGACGCCGACGTTGCTGCTGGGCGCGGTCAGGGTGAAAGCTGCGCGCAGCTGGGTTCCGGCGGGCAAAGGCTGGTCAGTGCCGGTGCCTTCATCGAAATAGGTTGCGCCGGTTTCGGGCACCACTTCCGCCAGCACCGCGTTGACCGCGGCCGGCACCTGGAAGGTGGCCTGGCCGTTGACGAGAGCCTGGCTGCCGATCTCGGCGCGGGTGACGGAGTTGCGGAGGACGACGCGGGCGTTGGAAATGCGGCCCAGCGACGGCGTGACGGTCAGGGTCTTGCTGGTGACGACATCGACGTCATGATCGTTGGTGTTGCATCCGCCTAAACCCAGGCTGATGGCTAGAATGGAGAGGGAAAGGATTCCCGTTTTTTTGAGGTTCATGATGCATCCTTGAGGTTGAACAACGGTTTTTGAAGAAATTCTTAGGTCATCCGGCACAAAAGATAACGCTAACCGTTCGACATTTCATGCACTCCCATAACCTTTTCACGTGTAAGGTTTTTCAGAGTGTTACAGCAGTCTTGAACTTAGTTGCGTATCTGCTGGCTCAGCACCAGTTCCAGCCGGTTCCTGACCCCGAAAGTGGTGAGGATCGCAGTAACGTGTTCCTTGACAGTATGTTCACTGATGCCCAGTGTCCGGGCGATCTGCTTGTTGGACAGACCTTCCAGCAGCGCGTCAAAAACACTGCGCTGTCTGTCGGTCAGCACCGGCGGAATGTTCCAGCCGCCCTCGCCGCCCGTTGGATCGAACACGTATTCCCCTGCCTGAATCCGCCGGAAACCGTCCAGGACATGCTCGACATCGGCATTTTTCAGCAGCAGGCCGCGCACGCCGCGATAACGGGCCTGAGCAACAGCGGGCGGTTCGGGGGCCGCTGAGATCAGGATCACCCGGGACATCCAGGGCGTCAGCAGATCCAGCATGGCGTTGAAGCTCATGTCCGGCAGATGCATGTCCAAGAAGATGTAGTCCGCCTTCGCCGCCAGCGGTGTGACGCCTTCGCCGCCGTGGCTGGTATCGATGACGGCGTCCGGATAGCAGGCCTGCAGCAGGCTTTTCAGGCCGGCGCAGGTCATCGGGTGATCGTCAATAATCAGTAGTTGCATGGCGGTTTCCGGGTGCGCGCGAAGTCCGTTGATATTGAAAAAAGTATAATGGCCGACGACGCCAAAGCATTCCCCCCTGTAGTAGGGGTGCATGCGTTATCGCAGCAAGCCGTTCAGGGTTTGCAGCAACAGGTCGGGGTTGACGGGCTTGGACAACAACATCAGCCCTTCCTGCTCGGCTCGTTCGTGCGTTTCGGCCAGCAGTTCACCCGACAGCAGCAGGCCGCGCGCCTTCGGCCAGTCGCCCAGCCAGTCGGTCAGCCACTCGATGCCATCGCGCTCACCGGGCAGGCGGATATCGCAGAGAATCAGATCCGGCTCGGGGGAAGCCGCGACCGTGGCGGGGTCGGCATGATGTTCGACGCTCAGGCCCCAGCCGGTCGCCCAGGCAATGAGGGCGGAAGCGGCCATCGGATCGTCTTCCACCAGCAGCAGGCGGCGATTCTTGAGGTTGCCCGGTACGGGCAGCGGCTGCGCCCGGAAGCTGCCTGATGTTTCTTCCAGCGGTTCCAGCCCCTGTACGCCCAGATCCAGCGAGAAACAGCTTCCACGTCCCGGCACGGAGCGCAGTTGCAGCGTGCTGCCCAGCAGCGAGGCGGCCTCCTGCACAATGCTGAGGCCCAGCCCGATGCCCCGCGAGCGGTCGCGGGTAGGGTTGTTCAGCTGCACATAGGGCTTGAAGACATTGTCGTGCTGTTCCTGCGGGATGCCCTGCCCCTGATCCGCCACAGCCAGCACCACGTGCCCCGCTTTCAGGCGCGCGGTGACAAGGATGCGCATGCCGTTGCCGGTAAACTTGACGGCATTGGCCAGCAGGTTGTCCATGACCCGCCCCAACAGCCCGGTGTCGGTGAAAACGGCCTGTTTTCGCAGACGCCGGTCCACGCGCAGGTCTAGGCGGATACCGTGCGCTTCAGCCACCTGCCGATGCGAACCGCATAGCTGTTCCAGGAACCCGTCAAGTGAGGCCCGCGTGAAATTCAGTTTGTAGGCGCCGCCTTCCAGCCGAGACAGGTCCATCAGGTTGTTGAACTGCTCCGAGAGGGCGTTGCCCGCCTCCAGGATTTTTTCCACCAGCTCACCGCTCTCCCCGTCGCGGACCCGCATGCGCAGGGCGTGGCCCAGCAGCATGACGGCGTGGACCGGCTGGCGCAGGTCATGACTGGCGGCGGCCAGGAATGCCGATTTGTCCAGGCTGGCCTGCCTTGTCCGGGCGACTTCCAGAGCCTGTTGCTCCAGCAGGCTTTCACGGTCGGCGCGCAGCTTCATGTTCTGGGCGATCACATCACGGCGTTCCAGGGCCATGCGCACGATCACGAAGTGATAAAGCAGGAACAGCACCGTGAGGATTTGCCATAAGTCCGGAAAGATGTGTGGGAAGCGGGAGACGAACAGCAACGATGACAGGATAGCGCCGGCGAGCATATGCCCCAGCCCGAAAATGGCGATGGCCCCTGCCCCTGCCCCGACCCCCAGATAAATGATGGTCAGGACCACGTTGTATTCGTGCTGCCCCGGCGACATCAGCCATCCGCTCAGTCCCCAGAGCAGGCCTACCGCGGCGCTGTAGCAGAAGCCGCACCATTCGCCGGTTTTCAGGGTCTCGGCATCGGGTTCTTCCTCATCAATACGGCAATAGCGGCGACGGAACATGACGCCGCCCGTTGAAATCAGCGCAGCGGCGCATAGCCAGGGCGCCCAGATCCAGACGGAAACCCGGCTCATGCTCATGCTGACAGCGAGAATGGCGACGATCAGCCCCAGATGCGGCCGCGATACCCGCGCACCCAGGGCCATCATCTCCGCCTGCAGGCGGAGACTGTAAACCTGATGATTGAACAAGGGGGGGATGCGCCTGGTCACGGCCGGTTCTTCCTGGCGTTGGCCCTGCCACGGTCTGTCGCCGGGTTGAGGGGGTCCGGATTAATAATAGAACCAGTATGCCACCAGAATCGCGGCGATGACACTGGCCAGATCGGCCAGCAGGCCGCAGGCCAGCGCCTGGCGTTCGTGACGGATGCCGACGGAACCGAAATAGACCGCCAGTACATAAAAGGTGGTTTCGCTGGAACCCTGGACAATCGCCGCTACCCGCGCCGGGAAGGAGTCGACGCCATAAGTCTGCATGGTTTCAATCATCATCGCGCGCGCGCCGCTGCCGGAAAAAGACTTCATCAGCGCCGTCGGCAGCGCCGGGACAAAATCGGTATTGAGACCCAACCACGCAAAACCGGAGGCCAGCGCGCCCAGCAGCACATCCAGGATGCCGCTGGCGCGGAACATGGCGATGGCCACCAGCATCGCCACCATGAAGGGAATCAGGTTGACGGCCACCTCAAAGCCCTGCTTCGCGCCGGTGATGAAAGAGTCATACAGCGGCACCTGCTTGCGCCACCCGGCCAGCAGGAACAGCGCGATCACCCCGAAGATGGCCAGATTGCCGATCAGCGACGAGCGTTCGCCCAGCGCCGCCGGCGGCAGGCCGATTACCAGGCTCACCATGCCTGCCATCAGGGCCAGGAAGGCCGCCAGGTAGGCGAAGACTACCCTGTCCCACAACTTCAGCTTCTGCACCCAGGCAACGGCCAGCAGCCCCGTCAGCGTGCCGACGCTGGTCGCCATCAGGATGGGGAGGAAGACGCTGGCCGGGTCGGGCGCGCCCATCTGGGCGCGATAGACGAAGACGCTGACCGGGATCAGCGTTACCGACGAGGTATTCAGCACCAGGAACAGCACCTGGGCGTTGGTGGCGGTTTCGGGATGGGGGTTAAGGCTCTGCAGGTCCTTCATGGCTTTCAGGCCCATCGGCGTGGCGGCGTTATCCAGGCCCAGCATGTTGGCGGCCATGTTCATAGTCACCGAACCGATGGCGGGATGTCCGGCAGGCACCTCCGGCATCAGTCGCCGGAACAGCGGCGCCAGCACCCAGGCCAGCCGGTCGGTCAGACCGCTCTTCTCCGCGATCTGGAACAGCCCCAGCCAGAAGCACAAGACGCCGGTCAGGCCCAACGCGATCTCGACCGCACTTTTGGCGGTCTTGAAGCTGGCCTCAACGGCGGCGGCCAGCACTTCCGGGTGCCCGGTAATGGCTTGCCAGAGGCAGGATGCAAACGCCAGCAGGAAAAAAGCGGGCCAGACACGATTGAGCATGATCAACTCCCCAAAGGCGGCAAGTGAAGCGCAATTGCCCGAAAAGCTCAAGGATGTGGATAACTTCCATGATCGGGACTTTTCCACAAAATTTGTGGATAACCTTGTGGACAAGCTGGGGATAACTGGGGAGTAAGTCAGGGCTGACAAGGCTTTGACTTAAATTGATCAAAAAACAACCAATGTAATAAATATTAATTAAAACAACAAGTTATGTTTTTCAATAGTGTCACAATCAATTTTTTTCAAGAAAGTTGAGCCATTCGCTTGACACTGCCCGCGTCAACAAAACCGCCTGTGGATATGTTCGTTTTTTAAACTGTATTTCGGCGTTTGCCGGGTAATTAATCACATAATCGGACTGATTGAATGACTTGTCATCAACTGCTGTGCTGGGTCAAAATAGGCCAAAACAAACCTCCAAAAGATAACAAGCGAATGAAGCGATTTCCGGTATGCACGGCCCTGTTTCTTTTTTCAGCGTCCATCGCTGAAGCGGGCAATGTTTACAAGTTCAAGGACCAGGACGGTAACATCCTTTTCACCAATGTCGTCGATAATCGCAGCCGACCCCGGGGTGAGGATTTCCGTCAGTATAACCAGTTGGAGAAGGTCACCTGGTACGCCGATACCAATGTACACTCGTATCATAATTGGGGTAGCGATGAGTTCGCGGTCCGCCCCAGTTTCAGCAAGCTTCGCAATGCCTTTGACGACCTGATTGCCGATGCCGCCTCCACCTATGGCGTGGACAAGGGTCTGGTAAAGGCTGTAATACATACCGAGTCCGGTTTTAATCCCAAAGCCAAATCCCCTCCCGGCGCACGCGGCCTGATGCAGCTTATGCCCGCTACTGCCCGGCGTTTTGACGTGGCGGATTCTTACGATCCCAAACAGAATATCCAGGGCGGCACCCGCTACCTGGGATATCTGATCGACCGCTTCAAGAATCTGGAGCTGGCGCTGGCGGCGTATAACGCCGGTGAAGGCAATGTTGACAAGTACGGCGGCATTCCCCCCTTCGCTGAAACCCAGGATTATGTCCGGCGCGTGATGAGCCGTTATCGCAAGCTCTATGGTGGTGAAACGCTTTCCATGAATTAATATGAACGTTGTTTAAAATGACAATGGGCGCCAAATGGCGCCCATTGTCATTGGCGGGGATTATGGCCGGGCCAGTTCGCCGAACAGGGCCACGAATTCTTCGGTCAGCTTGTGACGGGGATTCAGGTGCACCAGCGGCAGGCTGCGCTGGTGTGACTCCCGCATCAATACCGAGGAAGACAGATGCGTTTTCAGGATTGGCAGGCCTTCCGAGCGAAGTTCTTCCACCAGTTGCACCGGCAGCGTGGCGCGCGGCTGGAACTGGTTGACGATAATGCCCTCCACTTCCAGATCGGTATTGTGGTCGGCGCGGGTTTCCCCGACATTTTCCAGCAGCGTATAGAGCGCGCGACGTGAGAAAGCATCGCAATCGAAGGGAATGAGGCAACGCTGGGCGGCTATCAGCGCCGACAGCGTATAGAAATTGAATGCCGGCGGAGTGTCGATGAATATGTTGTCATATTGACGGTGGATTTCCTTCAGGGCTCCGGCCAATTTGTAAATTTTATGTTTACTCTGCAGGAGGTGTTCGATTTCACCCAGTTCCGGGTTCGACGGGATGACATGCAGGTTTTCAAAACGTGTCGGGTGCACATATTCCGACAGGGGTTTGTCGCGGCCGGTCAGCTTCAGCGTCTGGGCGAAGAATTGGCCGATATTGGGTTGCAGTTCAGGCGTGGCTTCGGCGGTTTCACCCAACAGGTATTGGGTGGCGTTGCATTGCGGATCGAGGTCCAGCACCAGGGTTTTATAGCCTTCGCTGGCGCTGATCGCCGCCAGGTTTACCGTAATGCTGGATTTGCCGACGCCGCCTTTCTGATTGAAAATAACCCGCCGCATGAGCCTGCCTCGCTGTTGAAATTATGGGAATGCCGGGAGGCCCGTATTCTAGCGGGCGAATGGCGGCTGACGAAACGCTTTTATGGAAAATGTCACGCGGATTCAGCGCGGGTGTCCGCCCAGCGCTCGAGCGCCGAGGTATCCGAGGATTTGGCGTCGACCCAGTGCCCTTCTCCGTTGATGAACTCCTTTTTCCAGAACGGCGCGCGGCATTTCAGGAAGTCCATTATAAAGGAGGCGGCTTCAAAGGCGGCGTGACGGTGGGCGCTGGAAACCACGACCAGCACAATCTGTTCTCCCGCCGCCAGATAACCGATGCGATGAATAACGCGCACGCCCGTTAACGGCCAACGCGATTTGGCCTCGGCGGCGATTTGTTGCAACGATCTCAGCGTCATCGCCGGATAATGCTCCAGCTCAATCGCGGTGACCGAACCGTGGCTGGCCATGTCCCGCACCAGGCCGGTAAAACTGACAATGGCCCCGGTGCCGCCGTGCCCCTGCAAGGCGCGGACTTCGGCGCCGGTATCAAAATCTTCCGTCTGGATGGAAATCATCTCAACCTCCGGTCACAGGCGGAAACAGCGCGACTTCGTCGCCGTCGTGGATCAGGCTGTCCACGGTAGCCATTTCCTGGTTGATCGCCACCATGATACCGCGCGGACAGTCAAAGATTTCCTGCCACGCTCCGCCCCGCCCGGCCAGTTGTGACATCAGCGCTGAAACGGTCATGGGCAGCTCCAGCGGCAGCGACTCTTCCCCAATGCCAAGCTTTTCCCGGAATCGGGCGAAAAAACACAGTTTGATCATGCTTGCCACACTCCGGATTTGCCGCCTTCCTTGCGCAGCAGGCGGACGTTCTCAATCACCATGCCCTTGTCGACGGCCTTGCACATGTCGTACAAGGTCAGCGCGGCCACGGATGCCGCTGTCAGCGCCTCCATTTCCACGCCGGTCTGACCGGTCAGGCGGCAGGTGGTGGTAATGCGCACGGCATCCGGCGCTTCCGC
>DASUIL010000075.1:0-19823 GCA_036273075.1 Fluviicoccus sp.
GATACCGGCGTTACTGCGTTCGGGTACGGGCATTATCGTCTCGCCGTTGATCGCGCTGATGAAGGATCAGGTGGATACCCTGCGCGAATTGGGCGTGAAAGCCGCCTTCCTCAACAGTTCGCTGCCGCTGACCGAGCAACGGCAGGTGGAGCAGGCGCTGCTGGCCGGTCAGCTGGACATGCTCTATGTTGCTCCGGAGCGCTTGCTGACCGACAGCTTCCTGGATTTGCTGGGGCGGGTGAATCCGGCGCTGTTCGCCATTGACGAGGCGCATTGCGTCAGCCAGTGGGGCCATGATTTCCGGCCGGAATACCAGAAACTGGGTCTGCTCGCCGACCGATTCCCGCAGATTCCCCGCATTGCCCTGACCGCCACCGCCGACGAGCGCACCCGCCGCGACATGATGGCTGTCCTGCAACTGGAGGACGCGCCGGTTTTCCTTTCCAGCTTTGACCGGCCCAACATCCGCTACACCATTGTCGAGAAGAATAATGGCCGCCAGCAGTTGCTCGATTTCATCCGTCGCCAAGCGGAAGGCTCGGCCGGCATCGTTTACTGCCTCTCCCGCAAGCGGGTGGAAGAGACGGCGGAATTCCTGCGTGGCAAGGGCTTGCCGGCGCTGGCCTATCACGCCGGCCTGCCGGCGGCGGAACGGGAGCGGGTGCAGGATGAGTTCCTGTTGCAGGAAGGACGCATCGTTTGCGCCACGGTGGCGTTCGGTATGGGCATCGATAAGCCGAACGTGAGGTTTGTCGCCCATCTCGACTTGCCGAAATCGCTGGAAGGCTATTATCAGGAAACCGGTCGCGCCGGGCGTGACGGCCTGCCGTCGCAAGCCTGGATGAGTTACGGGCTGCAGGATATCGTGCAGGTGCGGCGCATGCTGGCGCAATCGGATGCCCCGGTTGACGTCAAGCGTATCGAATCGCGCAAGCTGGATGCCTTGCTGGCGTACTGTGAAACAGCTACTTGCCGTCGCCAGGTGCTGCTGGCCTATTTCGGGGAAACCCTGACGCACCCTTGCGGCAATTGTGATATCTGCAGCGATCCGCCTACGACCTGGGACGCCACCATTGCCGCGCAGAAACTGCTGTCGGCGGCTATCCGCACCGGCAACCGCTTTGGCGCCGCGCAACTGATTGATGTGGTGACGGGCCAGGAAACCGAGAAAGTCCTGCAGTTCGGCCACGACAAGTTGCCAACTTTCGGGATCGGCAAGGAGTTGTCGGAGCCGGCGTGGCGCAACGTGGCGCGGCAACTGGTGGCGCTGGGTTACCTGCTGCCGGATGACGAAGGATTCGGAGGCCTGATGGCCGGTGAACGGGCAAAGGCCCTGCTCAAGGGCGAAATCGCCTTGCAGCTGCGTGAACAACCCGCGCCGCGCGCGCGTTCCCTGCGCAAGGACCGTGTTGCCGCTGTTGCCGCCGATCTGCCTCCCGAGGTTCAGCGCCGGTTTGATGCCTTGCGGGTATTGCGCCTGTCCCTGGCCCAGGCGCAGAAAGTGCCGCCGTATGTGATTTTCAATGATGCCACTTTGCGTGAAATGGCGGTCTGTGATCCGGTATCCATGATGGAGCTGCTGGAAATCAGCGGCGTGGGCGAACAGAAGCTGGCCCGCTACGGCCAGTTGTTCCTCGACCGGCTGGCCGAGGTTCGTGATTTGCAGCCGGGTGAAAGCCATGGCTTTGCCGAACCTGACGCGCCGCAGGAGAAGGTGGATACGGTGCTGGCGACGCTGGAGCTGGTGGAACAGCACCTGGATCGCGGCGAGATTGCCCGTCGCAGGGGGCTGTCCGAAGATACGATTGCCGCCCATTTGCTCAAGCTGTATCAGGCCGGGAAAATCAGCCGCCGCGATTTGCTGTATGTGTCCGAAGGGGAAGTCGGGGAAATTGTTGATGCCGCCCGGGAACTGGGGTTGGCGGAGGGCAAACCCGCCAGCCGGGAGTTGAAGGAAACACTGGGGAACCGTTTTTCCTACGGCGACCTGAATGCCGCGTTGTGGCTGGGGCGATAATGCGAAGGCGCAGGAACCCGTTTCGGCGCGGGCCTGCTTTCTGCTAACATGCAGCCCCCAAGCCCCACCCGACAGCCCAAGGAGTCCTTCATGTCCGAGCGCAGACCCGCCTATCAACGCATCCTGCTCAAACTTTCGGGCGAGGCCCTGGCCGGGGACGCCGACATGGGGATCGATCCGCGCGTCCTGAACCGAATGGCGCTGGAAGTCGGTCAACTGGTCGGCATCGGCGTCCAGATCGGCATCGTGCTGGGCGGGGGTAACATTTTCCGGGGCGCCGAACTGCAAGCCAACGGTCTTGACCGGGTCGCCGGCGACCACATGGGCATGCTGGCCACCGTCATGAACGGCCTGGCGCTGCGTGACGCCATGGAGCGCAACAACATCCGCACCCGTATCCTGTCGGCCATCCCGATGAGCGGCATTGTTGACCATTACGATCGTCGAGCAGCCATCCGCGCCCTGCAAAGCGGCGATGTCTGCATTTTTGTCGGCGGCACGGGCAATCCCTTCTTCACGACCGACACCGCCGCCACCTTGCGGGGTATCGAAATCCAGGCTGATGTCGTCCTCAAGGCCACCAAGGTGGACGGCGTGTATGATTCGGACCCGTTCAAGAATCCGGATGCCGTCAAATACGATTACCTGACCTTTGATGAAGCCCTGGAAAAGAAACTCGGCGTGATGGACCTGACCGCCATCTGCCTGTGCCGCGACCAGAAAATGCCGCTGCGCGTCTTCAATATGAACAAGCCGGGCGCTTTGCTCAGCCTGCTGATGGGCGAGGCCGAAGGCACGCTGCTCGGCAACAAGCCCCGTTAAGGAATCCGGAGAACGACCATGATCAACGATCTGAAAAAAGACTGCGAAACCCGCATGCGCAAGAGCCTGGAGTCGATGGAGCAGGCCTTCGGCAAGGTTCGCACCGGCCGCGCCCACCCGTCCATCCTCAAGGATGTGATGGTTCCCTATTACGGCTCTGATGTTCCTCTGCTGCAAGTCGCCAATGTGTCGGTGGATGATTCGCGCACGCTGCTGATCCAGCCTTATGAACGCACCATGGTCGGCGCCATCGACAAGGCCATTCGCAACAGCGATCTGGGCCTGAACCCGATTTCCGCCGATGTCATCCGCGTGCCCTTACCTGCGCTGACCGAGGAAACCCGCCGCAACATGCAAAAAGTGGCGCGTGCCGAAGCTGAAAATGCCAAGGTTGCCATCCGCAACATCCGTCGTGATGTGCTGGCCGATATCAAGGAGTTGCAGAAGGAGAAGGAAATCTCCGAGGATGACGAGCGCAAGGCCGGCGAAGATATCCAGAAGATCACTGACAAATTCGTGGCGGAAGTCGACAAGCATCTGGCGGCCAAGGAAGCCGAACTGATGCAGGTCTGATGCCGTGAGCTCCGCACCGGATATCGACAGTACGCGGGACGGGGCATTGCCCCGCCATATTGCCGTCATCATGGATGGCAATAACCGTTGGGCGAAGAAACGCTTGTTGCCCGGTGGTGCGGGTCATAAGGCCGGCGAATCGGCCTTGCGCAGGATTGTCGAGCATGCCGCCCGCCGGAACATCGAGGTGTTGACGGTTTTTGCCTTTTCCAGCGAGAACTGGCGGCGTCCGGAGCATGAAGTTTCCCTTTTGATGAAGCTGTTCCTGCATGCCCTGGAGAAACAGGTTGCCGAACTGCACGCAAATAATATCCGGGTCCGCTTTATCGGCGACCTTGCCGCCTTTGCGCCCGCCCTCCAGGAAGGCATGCGCGCCGGCATGGCGAAGACCGCCGGGAATTCCGGGATGACACTGGTGATTGCGGTCAGTTATGGCGGGCAGTGGGATGTCGCCAATGCCGCCCGCGAGCTGGCCATGCTTGTTCAGTCAGGCCGGCTGCGCGCTGAAGACATAGACGCCTCAAGAATGCAGCAGCACGTGCAGATGGCTGATCTTCCGCCGGTTGACCTGCTGATCCGCACCGGAGGTGAGTTGCGTATCAGCAATTTCGTGCTGTGGCAGGCGGCTTACGCCGAATTCCATTTTTCCGAAAAACTCTGGCCCGATTTCGATCCCGACGCCCTAGATGAGGCGTTGTCGGATTACGCGGGCCGTCAGCGCCGTTTCGGCCGCACCAGTGCCCAGGTAGAGAACAGACATGCTTAAGGAACGCATTATCACGGCGCTTATCCTGCTGCCGATCGTGTTGTGGTGTGTTTTCGGTGCGCAGGGGTCCAACGCATTCATGGCTTTTGCCGGAGCCATGGTTCTGGTCGGTGCCTGGGAATGGACGGCATTGATGAAGGTGGCGAATCCCCTGGGTCGCGCTGCGTTTGTCCTGTTGGTGGCGGCGGGGGTCATCGCGATGAGCCTTCCCATGGCTGAAAACCTGCGCATGCCTGTTTACGCGGTTTCTGTCGTATTCTGGCTGATCGCGGTACGCATGGTTATCTGGTATCCCGAATCGGCCCGCTGGTGGGCGAGGGGGATTGTCCTGCTGCCGATGGGCGTGATCCTGCTGGTTCCCGCCTGGTCGGGATTGGCCGGGCTGCATCAGGTGTCGCCCTGGTGGCTGATGTACCTGTTTCTCCTGGTCTGGGGAGCCGATACCGGCGCCTATTTTACCGGTCGCGCGTTCGGTAAGCGCAAACTGGCACCTGCGGTCAGCCCCGGCAAGACCATTGAGGGCATGTTGGGTGGTCTGGCGCTGACCATGCTCATCATGGCGGCGGTCGGGATATACCGTGAACTGCCCCTCATCCGTTTCGTCGCTTTTGCCGGGCTTTCCCTGTTGACAGTCCTGGCCTCGGTGTTGGGAGACCTTCTGGAGTCGATGGTGAAGCGTCAGGCCGGAGTGAAGGATTCGGGCAATATCTTCCCGGGTCATGGCGGTGCGCTGGATCGCATCGACAGTCTCACGGCTGCAGCTCCGGTGTTTGCCTTGGGCTGGCTGCTCTCGGGGGGCTTCTGATCCATGCAAAGGATCACTGTTCTGGGCGCGACCGGCTCAATTGGCCTCAGTACGCTGGATGTAGTCGGCCGTCATCCTGAACGGTTTCGGATCTTTGCCTTGACCGCATTCACCCGCATCGACGAGCTGGCCGCGCTCTGTAACCGTTTCCACCCGCGTTATGCCGTGGTGCGTGCGTCGGAAGACATCGGGCGGTTGCAAGCGCTTCTTAAGGGCGGCAATACCGAAGTGCTGGCAGGCCCTCAGGCGCTGGAGTCGGTTGCGGGGCATCCTGATTGCGACACCGTCATGGCAGCGATTGTCGGCGCGGCGGGATTGCTGCCGACGCTGGCGGCGGTTCGCGCAGGCAAGCGTGTGCTGCTCGCCAACAAGGAAGCATTGGTCATGGCCGGTGCCCTGTTCATGGAAACAGTTCGTAGTCACGGCTCAACCCTGCTGCCTATCGACTCCGAACACAATGCCATTTTTCAGTGCTTGCCGGTCGGATCGTCGGGTCTGGAGCGGGGCGGGGTTGAGAAAATCCTGCTGACCGCTTCCGGGGGGCCGTTCAGGACGTTTACGGCAGCACAGTTACGGGACGTAACCCCTGAACAGGCGTGCAAGCATCCCAACTGGAGCATGGGTCGCAAGATCTCCGTGGACTCGGCAACCCTGATGAACAAGGGGCTGGAATTCATCGAGGCCTGCTGGCTTTTCAATGCCCGACCCGACCAGATTGAGATTCTGGTCCACCCGCAAAGCATCATCCATTCACTGGTCCAGTACGTCGACGGATCAACCCTGGCACAACTGGGCAATCCGGACATGCGCACGCCGATCGCGCACGCGCTGGCCTGGCCCGACCGTATTCCGGCCGGAGTGTCGCGACTTGACTTGAGCCGTCACTCCCTTGATTTCCAGGTCCCTGATGAGGAGCGTTTCCCCAGCCTGCGACTGGCGCGCGAAGCGATGAGGGCAGGTGGCACTGCTCCGGCGGTATTGAATGCCGCGAATGAAGTCGCCGTTGCCGCCTTTTTGGCGGGTGGAATTCCTTTCACCGCCATTACGGACATTTGCGAAAGGGTGCTTACACAATTGCCAATGAGTCAGGCAGCCAATCTGGACACAATCCTCGACGCCGATCGCGCCGCCCGTGAATCGGCGCTCGCGTGTCTTCCCTTGTGTCGAAAGTGACGGGTTTATGGACATATTGCACATCCTGCTGGCTGCCATCATTGTGCTTGGACCGCTGATCGCGATTCATGAATTCGGGCATTTCTGGGTGGCGCGCCGTCTGGGTGTGAAAGTACTGACCTATTCCATCGGTTTCGGTCCGGCCCTGTGGTCCCGCATCGGCAAGGATGGCACGGAGTACCGCATCGCCTCTATTCCTCTGGGCGGGTACGTCAAGATGGCGGATGAGCGCGAGGGCGAGGTTCCCGAGGCCGATATTCCCCGAGCCTTCAATCGGCAGCCTGTGCTGGCCCGGATGGCCATTGTCGCCGCCGGACCGCTGATCAATCTGGCTTTTGCCGTATTTCTTTTCTGGATACTGTTCATGCAGGGCGTTGAAACCTTGCGTACGGTTGTTGGCGTTGTTCAACCAGACTCGCCCGCCGCCGTCGCCGGCCTGCGCAGTGGTGACCAGATCCTTCGTGTCGACGGCCGGGAAACTCCGGATTGGGAAAGCGTGACCTTTGCGCTGGTGGACCGCATGGGTGAGTCGGGCAGGATCTCCTTGACCGTGGCGCCTGCCAGTCAGCCGGAGTCTCGCCAAGAGTTGTCCCTGAGTGTCGATCGCTATCTCAAGGTGGCGGGTGATGATCCGCTCCGTTCGTTGGGCTTCGTTCCCTACCAGCCGCCTCTGGAACCTGTGATTGGCGATGTCCTTAAGGGCGGCCCTGCGGACTTGCAGGGTCTGAAAGCCGGGGATCGGGTCACAGCCGCCGCCGGCAGCCCCGTCAGGACGTGGCAGGATTTCGTGGATGTTGTCCGCTCTCATCCCGAAAGTACCTTCACGGCCGAAGTCAGCCGTCAGGGAGCCGCAGTCACGCTGCAACTGACCCCGCGGGCCCAAAAAGACGAGCTGGGCGTGCGGGAGGGCAAGCTGGATATTGGCGTCAGCCGCCAGGACTTCCGAATCCCTCCCGAATATATCCGCCATCAGGACTACAACCCGCTCACAGCCCTGGTTCATGCCGCCGGCAAGACCTGGACCCTCATCGACATGACCTTGATGTCGCTGGGCAAGATGATCGTGGGTTTGGTCGGTCTTGATAACCTCAGCGGTCCCATCACGATCGCCAAGGTTGCGGGACATACCGCCAGCATGGGTTGGGAGGCTCTGATCGGCTTCATGGCGCTGCTCAGCGTCAGTCTGGGTGTACTGAACCTGTTGCCCATTCCGGTTCTGGATGGAGGCCATCTGGTTTTTTATGCCTTTGAAGCGGTTTTGGGCAAACCTTTGCCCGAGCGTGTCCAGGAATGGGGCGTTAAGGCCGGGGTGGCGATTATGGGCAGCCTGATGCTGCTGGCGATTTTTAACGACCTGATGCGCCAGTTCGGCTAGTCATTTTATTCACAGCGTCTTTTCGCAAACGATCGAAAGGCGCGGGGACTGAAACACATATGTTAAAGCGGTTGTCTACTCTGGCGTTGGGATTGCTGATCGGCTCGGCGGGTTGGGCGGCGGAAACGGACGCAGACAATTTCACCATCCGCGACATCCGTCTTGAAGGCCTCATGCGGGTATCTCCGGCCAGTATCTATGCCCGATTGCCGCTGGCGGGTGGAGATCAGGCTACCGGAGATCGTATTTCGGAAGCGGTTCGGACGCTCTTCGGGACAGGTAATTTCGAAGATGTGGGTGTCGAGCGTGAAGGCGATGTACTGGTTTTCCGTTTCACCGAGCGTCCTGCCATTACCGAGGTGAAGCTGGAAGGCAACAAGGCGATTGATACCGATACCTTGATGGATGCGCTGAAGAAGGCCAGTCTGACCGAGGGTGAGGTCTTCAAGCGTTCGACCATGGATCACATCCGCAGCGAACTGGAGCGTCAGTACATGGGGCAGGGGCGTTATGACGCCACCATCGCCGTTGAAGCCGTGCCCAAGCCCCGCAACCGCGTCGCACTGAATATCAAGATTTCGGAAGGAACACCCGCCCGCATCCGCGCCATCAATTTTGTCGGCAACAAGGTTTTTTCGGACAAGGAATTGCAGGGACTTTTTCAATCCCGATCTTCGCACCTGACGTCTTTTTTCAAGGGAGATGACAAGTATTCCCGTGAGCGCCTGAATGGTGATATTGAAAACCTCCGTTCCTGGTATCTGGATCACGGTTATATCAATGCCGCAATCACCTCCACCCAGGTCACCCTGAGTCCGGACAAGCGTGAAGTCTTTATTGACGTGAATGTTTCCGAGGGCGAGAAGTACACCTTCGGCGAATCGCGTCTGCTGGGTGAATTGCCGCTTGATGAACAGGAGTTGCGCAAGCTGCTGCTGGTCAAGGCCGGTGAAACCTTCTCGCAGCAGAGAGTGACAGCCTCCATCAAGCTCCTGACCAGTCGTCTTGGCAATGACGGTTATCTATTTGCTGAAGTCAGTCCGGTTCCGGATATTGATGAAAAGACCCGGACCGTCAACCTTAACTTCTTTGTCAATCCGGGCAAGACCGCGTATGTCCGCCGTATTTCCTTCCAGGGTAACCAGAAAACCGATGATACGGTCCTGCGCCGTGAAATGCGGCAGTTTGAAGGCTCCATGGCGGCGACTGACAAGCTGGATCTGTCCAAGCTGCGACTGCAACGCCTGGGTTTCTTCAAGGATGTCACCCTGGAAACCCCCCGGGTTCCCAATACGGCCGATCAGGTTGATGTCAACGTGCGCGTTGAGGAGCAGCCTTCGGGGACATTGGCGGCCAGTATCGGATATTCCCAGGGTTCCGGGCTTATCTTCACGTTTAGCGTCAGTCAGAACAATTTCTTCGGTACCGGTAACAAAGTCGCGGTGAACCTCAACCGCTCGGATACCAGCGACGCCTACAACCTGTCTTTCGTCGACCCCTATTTCACCCTGGACGGCATCAGTCGCGGCTATAACCTTTACTACCGCAAGACCAAGTTTGACAGTCTGAATGTCAGTAACTACGTCACTGACTCCAAGGGCGGCAATATCAGTTTCAGTTATCCGATTGATGAAATCCGCAGCATCAGCCTGGCGCTGGGCCTTGACCAGACCGATATCACCACGGGTGCCTACGCCTCACAATTGGTGCAGGATTTTGTCAAGGACAACGGCAACAGCATTTCCACCTATACCGGCACGGTGGCGTGGAATTATAGTACCTTGAACCGCGGCGTATTCGCCGACCGGGGCGCCTCCCAGCGCCTGGCGCTCGATGTGGCCATCCCCGGTAGTGATGTGAATTATTTCAAGCTGAGTTACAGTGGGCAACTGTTCATCCCTGTCAGTCGTGACTTCACAGTACGCTTGCGGACGGATCTGGGCTATGGCGATAACTTGCCGTTCTACAAGAATTTTTTTGCCGGGGGATACGGCTCGGTGCGGGGTTATCGGGATAACCGGCTGGGGCCCCGCAGCGCCTCGCCCGCCTATGTTTCGGATCCCGATCCCGAGTATGTCGGGGGTAACATCCTGATCGAAAACAGCGCCGAACTGATAGTCCCCACCCCGTTTGCGAAGGACAGCCGTCAGCTGCGGACAGTGCTCTTTGTCGACTCCGGCATGGCCTATCATACCGACCTGCCGGGATACGAATTTGCCCCGTCCACCATGCGTTACACCGCCGGGGTATCCCTGGCCTGGCTGACCGCGATCGGGCCGCTGACATTCAGTCTTTCCCGTCCTCTGAACAAGGCGCCGGGAGATGAGACACAGGCATTCCAGTTTACAATCGGCCAGTCGCTCTGAACTGGCTTTACCGAGGAGAGAGGGTTATGCGTTCTATCATTGCAGTGACGGCACTGGTCATGGGCATGGCTGCTGCTGTTTCCCATGCCGGGGGCGTTGCAGTCGCCGACAGCCAGGCGGCTATCATGTCAACCGATTACGCCAAGAAAACATTTGAAAAGTTGAACAACGACATGAAACCGCAACGTGACCGTCTTGAGTCACTGCGCAAGGATCTGGCCTCCATCGAGGAGAAGTTCCAGAAGAACGGGTCGATCATGAGCGCGAAGGAAAAGACGGACCTGCAGAATTCCGCACGTCAGAAACTGGATGAGTTCAATAATCTGGCTCAGGCCGTCCAGAAGCGAGCCCAGGATGTTCAGCAGGAAATGGTCCAGAAAATGCTGCCGAAGATGGAAGCCGCTGTTGACGAGATTCGTCAGGCCGCCAATATCGACATCATCATTGAGCGCAAGAATGTGATTTGGTCCGAGCCGTCCACCGACATCACCAAGAAGATCACCGAAAAACTCAATGCTGCGATGAATGCCCCCGCCGCCAAGTGATCCGGAGACGGTCGCCATGAAACGATGGACGCTGGCTGATCTGGCCAAGGAGACCGGGGCATCCCTGCGTGGTGATGCCGGTCTGGAAATAAGCGGACTGGCCACCCTGCGCAGCGCCGGGCCCGGGCAGCTGAGTTTTTTGGCAAATCCGCTGTATAAATCCGCTCTGGCGGTTACGCAAGCAGCAGCGGTGTTGCTTCGGGAGGAGGATGCGGCCGGCTTCGAGGGCAACGCGCTCATTGTAGCGAACCCTTATGC
Organism: Fluviicoccus sp.; assembly: GCA_036273075.1. Taxonomy (GTDB): domain Bacteria; phylum Pseudomonadota; class Gammaproteobacteria; order Pseudomonadales; family Moraxellaceae; genus Fluviicoccus. The sequence goes on from DASUIL010000075.1 coordinate 10,701, forward strand.
AGTTTATGCCCGGCTGACCCATTTCTTTGATCGGACTCCCCACCGTAATCCCGGTGTACACCCCGCCGCCGCCGTGGATGTGTCCGCGATGGTTGATCCCTCTGCCAGCGTTGGCGCTCGCGCCGTGGTTGAGGAGGGTGCAGTCATTGGTCCGGGCTGCATTATCGAACCTGGCGTATTCATCGGTGCCCGGGTCAAGCTGGGCGGGAATTGCCGCATCCGTGCCAATGCGGTCATCCACCATGATTGCGAGCTCGGAGACCGGGTGGTGATCCACTCCGGCGCCATTATCGGCGATGACGGTTTTGGATTTGCACCCGCCAACGGCCGGTGGAACAAGATTGCCCAGATAGGCCGGGTGGTTATTCACGATGATGCCGATATTGGCGCCAACACCACGATCGACCGTGGTGCGCTGGATGATACGGTCATTCATAAAGGCGTTATCATTGATAATCAGGTAATGATTGCCCACAATGTCGAAATCGGGGCCCATACCGCAATTGCGGGTTGTTGCGGAGTGTCCGGAAGTACTAAAATCGGCGCTTGGTGCGTTCTGGCAGGTGGTGTCGGTCTCGTGGGTCATATCGAGATTTGCGACAAGGTGCATATCACCGGCATGACTATGGTGACCAAGTCCATCACCGAACCCGGCAGCTACTCTTCGGGCACTGCCTTTGAACGCACTGAAAACTGGAAAAAGATGGCCGTACGCCTGAAAAAACTGGACGATACGACCCGGCGATTGCGCGAGTTGGAGGGGCTTGTGCAGCAGTTAACCTCGAAAACTGATTGAGACCCCAGATGACGGAAAGCGTGCAACTGCCCATTTATGTTCAGACTATTCGTGAATACCTGCCTCACAGGTATCCCTTCCTGCTTGTTGATCGAGTTGTGGCCCTGGAGGTTGGCAAGAGTATTACCGGCTACAAGAATCTGACAATCAATGAGGAGTTTTTCTCGGGTCACTTTCCGGAAAAGCCGATCATGCCCGGTGTCCTGATTGTCGAGGCGATGGCGCAAGTCGCCGGCGTACTGGGTTTTGTGACCACGGGAAAACGACCTGCCGATGGTTATATCTATCTTTTTGTAGGTGCGGACAAGACCCGCTTCAAGCGTCAGGTCGTGCCGGGTGATACCTTGACGCTCCATGCCGAGCTGATTGCCAGCAAACGACATATTTATAAATTTGCCTGCCGAGCAATGGTAGGCGACGAACTTGCTGCCAGCGCTGAAATTCTGGTGGCCGAGCAGGTAATGTAAATGCAGATTCATCCAACCGCGATTGTAGACAGTCAGGCCAGGATAGCCGAAGGGGTCGTGATTCACCCCTATACGATTATCGGCCCTGATGTGGAAATCGGCGAGGGATGCGAGATCGGCCCGCACGCCGTGGTCAAGGGGCCGACACGGATTGGCCGGAATAACCGGATTTTCCAGTTTGCCTCAATCGGTGAAGACTGCCAGGACAAGAAGTACAAGGGTGAGATTACCCGCCTGGAAATCGGTGACGACAATGTTTTCCGTGAGGCCTGTACCGTTCACCGCGGAACTGTACAGGATGAATCGATTACCCGAATTGGCAGCCGGAATCTGTTCATGGTCAATTCGCATGTCGCGCATGACTGCGTGGTCGGTGATGACTGTATTTTTGCCAACAACGTCGGCATTGCCGGACATGTCAAGGTTGGCAACAGTGTCATCATTGGAGGCAACTCCGGGATTCACCAGTTTTGCGTGCTGTCCTCGTACAGCATGGTTGGCGGCGGCAGCCTGATTCTCAAGGATGTCCCGGCTTTCGTGATGGTGTCCGGTAACCCTGCCCAAGCGGCGGGCATGAACTTTGAGGGCATGCGTCGGCGCGGTTGGACGAGCGAAACCATCAATAACCTGAAGCGCGCCTATAAGATTGTCTATCGCCAGAGTCTGACGATGGAAGAAGCCATTCGCCAGTTGGAGCAGGATCTCCTGCCGGTCTGTCCGGAAGTCGGTCTGTTGATTGACTCCCTGAAATCTTCCAGTCGCGGAATCACGCGCTAAACGGTATAGTCTGTTTTTGTCCGCCTGCCGGTTTCGCCGCGCAGGCTGTTTTGCATTCCGGATTGACGGGATGAGTCGTTCAGTCAGGCCAGGTCCATGTTCCATTACCAGAAAGATAGTCATGCCGCTGCCTGGACTCAGGACTACGTATTCCAGCAACTGATTCCCTATATTGGTAACAAGCGCAAATTGCTGGGCTTGTTGCAACAGTCGATTGAATACACCGAAGTTGATCCCGCCAAGGCCACCTTCCTCGATCTTTTTGCCGGATCAGGTGTGGTGGCGCGCATGGCAAAGCGTCTCGGCTTCCGCGTGATCGCCAATGACTGGGAGCCTTACTCCTTCGACATCAATGCCTGCCACATCGGTTGCAATAGCGCACCGGCGTTTCGTGAGTTGGGTGGCTATGAAAGCGCGTTGGCCTGGTTGAACGGCTTGCAGCCCCGTGAAGACTGGATTACCCGGCATTTGTGCCCGGATGATGATGTAGAATTCGATGTCTGTCGCGACAGGATGTTCTATACCCGAGCCAATGGCATGCGGATGGATGCCATGCGCGACCAGATTGAGCTGTGGGATCATCAGGGTTTGCTGACTACGGCTGAAAAATCCTGTCTCTTGGCGCCGTTGCTGTATCAGGCCAGTTACACCAGTAATACCAGCGGTGTATTCAAGGCCTTCCACCGAGGGTGGGGTGGGCAGACAGGAACGGCGCTTTACCGGATTCTGTCCGAGGTGGAGCTGAAGCCAGCCCTTTTTTGTGACAATGGACGTGACAATGAGGTCTATCAACTCGATTGTCACCAGCTTGTACAGTATCTGGCGTCCGAAAAAATTTCGGTTGACATAGCCTACCTCGACCCTCCTTACAATCAGCACCCCTATGGCAGCAATTATCATGTGCTCAACAGCCTTTCGCTGTGGGACAAGCCTGCGCTAAGTCCGAAAATAGAAGGGCGGAACAAGTCGGCCATTCGTGAAGACTGGCGTACGGAGCGGCGCAGCGCCTACAACTATCGCAGTGAGGCGTGGCGCGCCTATGCGGCGATGATGGAGGTGATGGAGGCCCGCTATATCCTGACCAGTTACAGCACAGACGGCATGATTCCGCTGGAAGGCATGGTGTCGACCTGTATCGGCAAGGGCCATACAGAGGTTTTTTGCCGCCCGTACAAGCGCTACCGCGTCAGCTCGCAGCGCTTTTCCGCCAAGCCGATCAACGTCGAATTTGTATTGCTCGTGGATAGTCGTCGCCGTCACCGGGGGGGTAGCGTCGAGTCCTTGTGTGACCGCATCCGTCATGCCGAGGCTACGGCCCTGATGGCTCACCCCGAGTCCGCCTTTGAACTGGTGGGTTGACTCATACCCCCCCCGGGAGACCTTGATCCTCATGCCGCCATTACCTCAACAGCCTGTTTTCGGAATTGTCGCCGGCGAAGTGTCCGGTGATACCCTAGGGGCGGGCCTGATCCAGGCATTGAAAAAGCGTTACCCCGGCGCACGCTTTGTCGGAATCTGTGGTCCGCAGATGCTGGAGGCCGGCGGTGAAAGCTGGTTCCCGATGGAAAGACTGTCGGTGATGGGGCTGGTCGAGGTGATGGGACGAATCCGCGAGCTGATTGCCATTCGTGATGAGCTGCAACGTCGGTTCATCGAGGAAAAGATAGATTGCTTCATCGGCATCGATGCCCCCGATTTCAACCTGCGGCTGGCCCCGGCCCTGAAAGCGGCCGGAATACCGACGGTGCACTACGTCAGCCCGTCAGTCTGGGCGTGGCGGCAGGGCCGCATCCACAAGATCAAGGCATCCATCGACCTGATGCTGTGCCTGCTGCCTTTCGAAAAGGCGTTCTATGACCGCCACGACCTGAAGGCGGTGTTTGTCGGGCATCCGCTGGCGGATAGCATGCCGCTGGAGCACGATGTCGCCCAGTCCCGTCAGCAGTTGGGATTGCCAGTGCATGGCAGGATCATTGCGTTGTTACCGGGCAGCCGGGGCGGCGAGGTCAGCCGAATTGCGCCGGTGCTTTTCGAGGCCGGCAAGAGGCTGGCGATTCAGTATCCTGACGCGGTTTTTGTCATTCCGGCAATCAACAGTTTGCGCCGCGAGCAGATCAGCGCCTTGCTGTCGGAATCCGGCCTGCAGGCCCGGATTGTCGATGAGCGTTTCGGTCCGGGTGTCGGACGGCTGGCCATGGGTGCGGCCGATCTGGTGGTCATGGCCTCCGGAACCGCAACACTGGAAGCGATGCTGCTGAAACGGGCCATGGTGGTATTGTACAAACTGCACTGGCTGACCTACTTGATCGCGCGCTTGATGGTGCGCTCCCGCTTCTTCAGCCTGCCCAACCTGCTGGCGGATGATGTACTGGTGCCGGAGTTGCTGCAGGGTGCCGCCAACCCGGAAGGAATCACGGCCGCTGCGCGGCAATGGCTGGATGACCGTGAATACCGGGAAGGGCGCATTAGTCGCTTTACGGATATTCACCGGCAGCTGCGGGTCAACGGCAGCGAAACCGGGGCCGATGCCATACAACAATTACTGGAGAGCCGTTAAGGTGGAACTGGAACAGATTCTCGCAACGTATACCCATATCGCCGGCGTGGATGAAGTCGGTCGCGGCCCCTTGGTCGGCGCAGTGGTGGCTGCTGCGGTTATTCTCGACCCGGCCCGGCCGATTGCCGGTCTTCGGGACTCCAAGAAACTGTCCGAGAAGCGTCGTGAGGAATTGGCCAGGGAAATCCGTGAAAAGGCGCTGGCCTGGAGCCTGGGGCGTGCTGAGCGGATTGAGATTGATGAAATCAACATTCTCAAGGCTACCATGCTGGCGATGCAGCGCGCGGTCAACGGCCTGAAAGTGACGCCGGATTTTGTGCTGGTGGACGGTAACCGGGTGCCCTTGCTGACCTCGCCGTCGCTGGCGGTGGTGAAAGGGGATTCGCTGGTACAGGCGATCAGCGCCGCCAGTATCCTGGCCAAGGTAGCGCGAGACGAGGAAATGCACGCCCTGCACCATAAATACCCCCAATACGGATTTGATGAGCACAAAGGCTATCCCACCCCCAAGCATCTGGCGGCGCTGAAGGCGCACGGTCCGATCCTGGAGCATCGCCGTTCTTTCGGCCCGGTACGCGAGGCGCTCAGTCACCATCTGAAGTCGGTTTGAGTCAGTCATGTCCCCGGTTCGTCTCTCCGTCGTTCTTGGTGACCTGACGCAACTGGATGTGGATGCCATCGTCAATGCCGCCAATTCATCCCTGTTGGGCGGCGGCGGAGTTGACGGAGCCATCCATCGTGCGGCAGGGCCCGGCTTGCTGGAAGAGTGCCGCCGCCTCAACGGTTGCCGCACCGGTGAAGCGAAAATCACGAAGGGTTACCGGTTGCCGGCACGGTTCGTGATTCATACGGTAGGTCCTGTCTGGCGTGGCGGTGGCTACGGTGAGGCGGATTTGCTGGCTTCCTGCTACCGCGAATCCCTGAAACTCGCTATGGCAAACGGGTTGGAAAGTATCGCATTTCCCGCCATCAGTTGCGGTGTTTACGGCTATCCGCACGTGGCGGCAGTCAGTATTGCGGTCACCACGGTGCGTGAGTTCCTGGCACAGGTCTCCTCGCCCGCGGCTGTCATTTTCTGCTGTCATGACAAGGAGATGGCCGCTCTTTATCAGAAGGCACTGGAATCAGTGGTGACGCCCTGACTTTATGATGCGGTACCGATTCCCGATAGCGGGCCATTGCCTGACTGTCGATGGTATGATTCCATTCTTTTCCTGATTCCTCGCCCGAGTCCTATCCATGTCCTTCGTCCATCTCCGCGTCCATACCGAGTTCTCGCTGCAGGACTCGCTGGTGCGCATCGATGATCTGGTCAAGGCCTGCAAGGCCGCCAGGACACCGGCGGTGGCGGTGACCGATCTCAGCAATCTCTATGGGCTGGTGAAGTTCTACAAGTCCGCGCAAGGCAAGGGCATCAAGCCGGTCTTTGGCGCGGACCTCTATGTCCAGGATGGCGATCAGCCGTTTGTTGTTACCGTTTTTGCCATGAATGGCGAGGGATATCAAAGTCTTATCCGGGTTGTCTCACGCAGTTTCATTGAAGGCCAGCGCGACGGCAGGGCGATTGTGCAGCGCGCGTGGCTGGAAGAGTTGAATGGCGGGCTGATTTTGATGCTGGGCAAACACAGCAACATCGGCACGACTTTGCTGGGGTCGGATCCGACCTTGTCCGTGCCCGCGCTGCAAGCCTGGATGTCTGTCTTCCCCGAGCGTACCTATCTTGAATTGCAGCGCACCGGCCGTGACGGCGACGAGGCCTTTGTCCACGCGGCGGTCGGGCTGGCCGCACAGTGCGATTGCCCGGTTGTGGCCACCAACGATGTCCGCTTCATCGCTCCGGAAGACTTCGAGGCGCACGAAGTCCGGGTTTGCATCGCCCAGTCTTATGTGTTGGCCGACCCCAAGCGCCCCCGTGAGTATAGCCCCGAACAGTATCTGAAGACTGCCGAACAGATGCGGGAGTTGTTTAGCGATATTCCGGAAGCCATTGAAAATTCTCTTGAAATAGCACGCCGATGCTCAGTGGGCATCCGGCTGGGCAAAAGCTTCCTGCCGGACTTCCCGGTGCCGGAAGGCATGACTGTCAACGAGTTCTTCATTGATATCTCGAAGAAGGGGCTGGAGGAGCGGCTCGACAAGCTGTATGACCGCAACGCTCCGGATTTTGCCTCAACTGCCAAGGTCTATCATGATCGACTCGATTTTGAGTTGCAGATCATCAACCAGATGGGCTTCCCCGGCTACTTCCTGATCGTGATGGACTTCATCGGCTGGGCGAAGAACAACGGCGTGCCGGTGGGGCCGGGCCGGGGTTCGGGAGCGGGTTCGCTGGTAGCGTATTCGCTGAAGATTACCGATCTGGATCCGCTGAAATACGACCTGCTGTTCGAGCGCTTCCTCAACCCCGAGCGGGTGTCGATGCCCGACTTCGATATCGATTTCTGCATGGATGGCCGTGACCGCGTCATCGAGTACGTGGCCAACAGCTACGGCCGTGAGGCGGTGTCGCAGATCATCACCTTCGGCACCATGGCGGCCAAGGCGGTGGTGCGCGACGTGGCGCGCGTGCAGAGCAAGTCCTACGGCCTGGCCGACCGCATTTCCAAGCTGATCCCGAAAACACCGGGGATTTCGCTGGAAGAAGCCCGACAGCAGGAGCCGCAGCTGAACGAGCTGCTGAGCAATCCCCAGGAGCGCGATTACGAAGACGGTAACGAAATCTGGGACATGGCGCTGAAACTGGAGGGCCTGACCCGCGGCGTCGGCAAGCACGCGGGCGGCGTGCTGATTGCGCCGGGACGCCTGACCGATTTCACCGCCGTGTATTGCGATGAAGAAGGCAAGTGGGTCAGCCAGTTCGACAAGGATGATGTGGAAGCTGTCGGTCTGGTCAAGTTCGACTTCCTGGGCCTGCGCACGCTGACCATCATTGATTGGGCGCTGGCCGACATCAACCGCAAGCGCGAAGCGAAGGGGCAGGGACCGCTCGACCTGACCACTATCCCGCTGGACGACCTGCCCACCTACAAGCTGCTGCAGGAGGGGCGCACTACCGCCGTGTTCCAGCTGGAATCGCGCGGCATGAAGGAGCTGTTGAAAAAGCTCAAGCCCTCGAACTTTGAAGACCTGATCGCCTTGGTGGCGTTGTATCGTCCTGGCCCGCTGGAGTCGGGTATGGTCGATGATTTCTGCAATCGCAAGCACGGCCGAGCGCAGGTGGCCTATCCGGATGCCAAGTACCAGCACGAGTGCCTGGAGCCGATCCTGAAGCCGACTTACGGCGTCATCGTCTATCAGGAACAGGTGATGCAGATCGCGCAGGCGATGGCCGGCTACTCCCTCGGTGGCGCGGACATGCTGCGTCGCGCCATGGGCAAGAAAAAGCCCGAGGAAATGGCGAAGGAACGGGTCAAATTCATGGCGGGGGCGAAAGAGCAGCAGATCGATGCCGATCTCGCCGGCCACATTTTCGACCTGATGGAAAAGTTCGCGGGTTACGGCTTCAACAAGTCGCACTCCGCTGCCTACGCGCTGGTTTCCTATCAGACGGCCTGGCTGAAGCACCATTATCCCGCCGAGTTCATGGCGGCCGTTTTGTCGGCGGAAATGCACAACACCGACAACGTCGTGCTGTTTATCGAGGAGTGCCGCACAATGGGCATTCCGATCGTGCCGCCGGACGTCAACCACTCCCGCTTCAAGTTCGTGCCGCTCAATGAAACCATTGTCTACGGCCTGGGTGCCATTAAGGGCGTGGGCGAGGGGCCGATCGAGTCGATTGTCGATGGCCGTCAGAATGGCCCCTATGAGGATATTTTCGATTTCTGTCGCCGCATTGACCTCAAGAAGGCCAACAAGCGTACCTTGGAAGCGTTGATCAAGGCCGGGGCGATGGACAAGCTGGGGCCGCACCGTGCCTGCCTGATGGCCACCCTGCCGGAAGCGGTCAAGGCGGCGGAACAGCAGGCGCGCAACGCCAGCGCGGGCATGATGGACCTGTTCGGGGAAATCGTCGAGGCCACGCCTGATAATGCCTATCCGACCGTGCTGCACTGGACGGATGACGAGCGTCTGACCGGGGAAAAGGAAACGCTGGGCCTGTTCCTGACCGGGCATCCGATTGATCAGTATCTGGATGAGATCAAGCGCTATATCGGTTGCCGTCTCAGCGACGTTCAACCCACCCGGCGCGGCCAGACGGTGCTGATCGCCGGGCTGGTGATGGATGTGCGCATTTTCGCCAAGCCCGGCAAGGCCCCGCGCGCCATCGTGCTGCTGGATGACCGCAGCGGCCGGGTGGAGGCCAGTTTCTTTGGTGAAATCCTGGAAAACAACAAGACCCTGTTGCAAGTGGACCAGGTAATCATGGTCGAGGCGGAAATCAGCCCGGATGAGTATTCCGGCGGGTTCCGCGTTACGGCGCGCAAGGTGTATTCGGTGGCGGATGCCCGCATCAACGCCGCCCGCACGCTCGAACTGACCCTCGATATGAAGACCCTGCAATTGGTCCAGGTCAGGGAATTGCA
>DASUIL010000076.1:0-16777 GCA_036273075.1 Fluviicoccus sp.
TCAACTCGGTGTTCAAGGACCACGAGGTGCCGCAGCGCTATCTGGAGCGCATGGGCCTGGAGGAAACGCACAGCCTGAAGGAGCGGGTGATGCGGCGGCTGTTCATGGGTAATTTCTGATCCGCGCCGGTCACGGCGCAGCCAGCAAAAGGGCGGCCATGGGGCCGCCCTTTTGCTTAAGACCGGAACTCAGATCTTTTCAAACACGAATTTCTCGACGGCGGTAACCGCATCGTCACCGGTACAGGGCGTGCCGTCCAGCCCGGCGTCGAAGTACTGGCGCTCGTTGAGCAGGCCGTCAACAAAAGCGTCACGCACCGCCTCGACCGGGTTGCCCATCAGGTCGCGGCGGCACTTCACCAGATCGGCCGGGCCGTACTCGTAGTCGGTGTATTCCTGACGCACGTGACTGGCCTGGGTGCCGCCCCAGGGCGCGGTCGGAACGCCGATATAGGTGTACGAGCTGATGCGGGTCGGCCGGTTCGCGGTGTCGAACTCATAGCGCTTGTAATAGGTCTGGCGCACCAGATAACGCACTGCGCCGCCGCTGGCGGAATAGTAATAATGGGCGGTGGTGGCGGTTCCGGAACCGGCGATGCCGGGGGCTGATACCGCGACCGAGGAGTCGCCGGCGGTTCCCGGCTGCTGCCAGTTGACGCCCAGCAGCTGCACATCATCGGCGCTCTGCCACTTGGCATCGGCCCCGGGGTCCTTGTAGACCTTCATCACCAGCGCGCCCTGGCCGTTGTAATTGACGGCGCAGCTGCGGGCGAGGGAGGCGCGGTCCAGGCCGGTCATGTCCGCGCCGTAATTGCTGTAGACATAATCCAGGCCGTTGGCAATCTCCGACTCCAGATCCAGCGGCGCGGTAGCGGCCTTGCCGCTGTAGGCGCAGGCAACATAATAAGCCACGCTGTCATCGGCCGTATTCCAGGCGGCGTCGGCTCCCTTGCCGTTGTAATAAACCATCTTGTCCGGGGTGCTCTTGTCCAGGTAGGAGAAATGCTGCCGCCACAACTGGGTCTGCACCCCGGACGTATTCACCGAATAATGGCGGATTTCCTGCAGGCGCACATAGGTGCTTTCCACCTCGGGAATATCGCCGCCGCCGCACCCGGCCAGCGCCGCCAGCGCGCCCGTCAGCAGGACACGCCCCGCCGTCTTCACTGAACCCTGCATCTCCGCCTCTCCTTACCCGGTGAAAACCGCGATTATGCGGCGCGGAGCCGCCAACCGGAAGCGCTTCAACCGCCGGAAACGGGCGTGATTGCAGGACTCATACAGAAAGCGGGCTCAGGGAAGCCAGGATGCACCGGCATAGCGGTATACGAACTCCCTGGATGTCGGAGCAATCCAGACGACGCCCGCCTGCCCATGGTTGCCGCAGGCTCCGGCACTGGCAGACCCCCACAGGGCCATCCCCAACCCCTTCGGCGGAATCTCCGACCAACCGGCCGCACCAGGAACAAAGCCGCCCGCATAGGCTTTCCCGTCGCCATCATCCGTCCAAGTCACCAGTGCCCGCGAACGGTCTGCAGCCAGGCTGGCATGGGGTTGCGAGGTACCGGGCCAGACTCCCTGGAGTTCCGCTCCGCCCACTGGGCGCAACAGGGCCCTGACCTGCAATACTCCCGCCTCATTTTCGCTCCAGGCTACCAACAGGTCGCCGGCGGCATTGACGGCCAGCGACGGGCCGAAGGCCATCGTAGACAAGTCCGCTGGCGCGGCGCGGAGGACTTCGGTCTGCCAGGACGCATCCGGCATCCGCTGCATCAGCATCACGCTGTAGCGGCTATTCCAGACAACCGAGGTCGTCCCCGCCCCATCCAGGGCCACCTGCAATCCGGATACCGGTTCCGGGAGGGCAGCGAGGTCATCGGCCACCGGCGCCCAGTTGCCCGAAGCGCTCATGGTCAATGATTTCAATGTCACCGGCATCAACCCGGACGGGGTGCGCTCCTGCCAGACCAGCGTTGCTTCACCCGAGGGCGCCACCGCAAGCGAAGGCGCTCCCACCGGTGCCACCGGCCCGGACACCGACCGGTACGCCCACTGGCCTCCCGGCAGCTGATAGGCCGACTGGATGACCGCAGGTTGGCCCGCCGCTGTCTGGATGGTCCAGGTCGCGGTCAGGTTGCCATGGCCATCCGCGCCCACCCGTGTACCGCTTACCTGGGTACCCTTCGGGGACATGGCCTGGACTGTCCAGGCCGTGGCGCCCGGAGACAGGGTGGCCACCCGGGCATAGGCAGAACCGGGCAGTCGGCAACGCACAACACGCAGACCGGAGGCGCAATAACTCAGGGCTCCGGGCTGATAGGCGGAAAACACAGCGACCGCCGTGCCGTCCGGCCGGATCAGGGCATGCACATCGCTGGTGGTGCCGCCATTGAATACATAGAGTGACCTGGCCGCTGTCCAGGCCTTGCCTTTCTTGAGGGAGTACCTGACGGCTTCCGTTACCGGGTCGCGCCAGACAGCAACCCCGTCGCCATTGTCACCCAGCGCGATGGAGGCCTCGTTGTCCGGCAGATTGAACAGGGTCATCGTCGACAGGGCGGCGGGGGCCGTCCAGCCCGCCGCCGCGGCTTCGGGTGATGTGAGCGTAGCGGAAAGCAGACAAGCGAAACCGGCAGAAAACCGGGTCGCGATTGGTAATTGACGCATGATCACCCCCATTCAAGGCAGGTTGGCGCCCGACCGGACGCCATACCCATATTTTTTCAATGGGCATTGTAGGGAATGAAGCTTAAGCAGCGCTTAAGGTTGGCATGCTCAATACATGTACGTTGCCGTACCCACAGCGATCAGTTCCTTGTCCTCGTTCTCCAGTTCCATGCGCGTCACGCACACCTTCTTGCCCACGCGCAGCACCGTCGAAGATACCGTGAACATCTGGCCGCGCCCCGGCTTCAGGTAATCCACGCGCATATCCAGCGTCGCCAGTTTCAGGATGCGCATCATCCGCTCCTCACGGGAAATGCCCTTCAGCGCCGCATACACCGCCGACATCGCCATCGCGCCGCCGATGGTGTCCAGCGCCGTGGCGATGACGCCGCCGTGCAGGATCTGGTGGGTCATGTTGCCGATCAGCTGCGGCTTCATCGCGAACTGCGCGCTGACCCGCTCCAGGCTGATGTCGGTGATCTGCAGGCCGATGACCTGGTTGAAGGGAATCATGTTGAATCCCATCTGCATCCGTTCTTTCAGCACGCGCGCCTTGGCCTCGGTTTCGCTTTCGTGGGGGGCATGGGAGTGTTCGCTCATGACGGCTTCCGTAATGGGGTGTAAAAATATGATCGACCGTCAGTTGTAACCGATCGGCCGCTTGCTTGCCAGTGGCCGGAACGTCAGGCAGGACGCCTTGCCCGGCCAAGCGCCGGAGCTGCCGCTGACGATGGTAGAATCACATCCATCCCCTGCCCGGAAACCACCATGACGCCCGCCAGTCCCGACACCGTGATCGCCGAAACCCGCGCCTGGGTGCGCCGCGCCGTCATCGGCCTGAACCTGTGCCCCTTCGCCCGCGCCGTCGACATCAGGGACCGCATGCGCTACCTCGTCAGCGACAGCGCCGACCCGGCGGTAATTCTGGAGCAGATGCTGGCGGAATTCGGCCTGCTGGCGGAAACCCCGGCCGACGAGATTGAAACCACGCTGCTGATCCTGACCGGGGCGTTCACGGATTTCCTCGACTTCAACGATTTCCTGGAACAGGCGGAGCGCCGCCTGCGCCGCGCCGGGCTGGAGGGCGAATTCCAGATCGCCAGCTTCCATCCCGCGTATCAGTTCGCGGGTACGGAAGCCGATGACATCAGCAACGCCACCAACCGCTCGCCATGGCCGACGCTGCACCTGTTGCGGGAAAGCAGCATCGACCGCGCCGTGGCGTCGATGGAGAATCCGGACAGCATTTATGAAGAGAACATCGGGACGATGCAGCGGCTGGGCGCGGAGGGTTGGGCGGCGCTGCGGGAACAGTGCCGGAGGGATGCCGAAGACGGCGCATAAATCCGTAGGGTGGGTCGAGACCCACCGCCGGCTAGGGATCGGAGGGCTGCCGGTGGGTCTTGACCCACCCTACGATTACGGCGGCTGTATCACGCCAGATCCAGCACCGCCGCCACCAGCTTCCGGATCCCCGCCCGCGCCTCGCGGATGCGCGCCGGGTACATATAGGCGGGCGTGGTGACGATCTTGCGCTCGCGATCGACCACGCATTCATCCACCGCGCATTCCACATGCTTGCCGCCCATGACATTGATGGCCGCCGCCGTACCCGGATCATTGCCGATGGTGTACTGCGTGCCAACGCCGCCAATGGCCGGGGCCATCGCCGGGGCAATGCAGACCAGCCCCACCGGCTTGTCCGCCGCGTTCATGCCCTTCGCAAAGGCCAGCACGTCCGGCTGCACCGTCATGTCGCTGCCCTTCACCGCGAAATTGCACAGGTTCTTCGCCGCGCCGAAACCGCCGGGAATGATCAGCGCGTCAAAATCCGCCACCCGCGCCTCGGTTACCGGCCTGATGTGGCCGCGCGCCAGCCGCGCCGCTTCCACCAGCACGTTGCGGCTTTCCGGCATTTCCTCGCCGGTCAGGTGGTTGACGACATGCAGCTGCGGCATGTCGGGCGCGAAGCACTGCACGACGGCATCGGCCTCGTCCAGCGCCAGCAAGGTCAGGGTGGCTTCGTAGATTTCGCCGCCGTCCTTGAAACCGCAGCCGGAGAGGATCACTGCAACTTTTTTCGGGTTCATGGTCATTTCCTTTGTCAGATAAACCCGCCCCGTCGGGGCAGGCAGGCTTCAGGCAATATGCTCGAAATTGACGCGCAGGCCCATCAGCAAACGCATCAGTTCCGCCTGGGAATGGCAGTCCGTCTTTTCATAAACGCTTTTCAGGTAGCTGCGCAAGGTGCTCAGCGTAATGCCCGCTTCTTCCGCCACCGCTTCCAGTACCGGCGTGTTCAGGAAGCGCTGGCACAGTTCGACCTCGCGCGCGGTCAGACCGTAGGACGCCTCCAGCAGGCGGGCGGACAACTGGTGCCCGGCGTCGGGATTGCTGAGGAAGATCACGGCGGCAATCTGGTCGCGCGCCAGGTCGCGGTATTCGCCGCAGGCCGACAGCGGCGCGATGGTCAACATCAGCGGCGAGGCGCTGAGCGGAGACGTAAGCCCGATCACGCCGCCGGGAACGCCCCGGCCCTCGCGCTGCCCGGTTTGCAGCGCGCCCTTGATCAGGGTCTGCAACTGCTGGTTCTCGGCGAAATCGGCGGCGCGCAGGCCCTCCTGGCGGGTGACGCTGAGGGCGGGATGCTCGCGCAACAGCCGCGCCGAGGCGTCGTTGCCATAGGCGACCGCGCCGGACGCGTTCAGCAGCAGCACCCCGGCGCTCATCCGGTCGAGGATGCGGTACAGCGAGGCGTTGTTCGACTCAACCAGACGCAGCTGGCGATGGATCTGCAGCGCCCGGCGCATGTGCGGCGTCATCCGGCCCAGCATCGCCACGTTGTCCGGGGTGAAGGGACGGTCCAGGCCGTTGCTGAGGCCGAAACCGGCAAAACGGAATTCGGCCAGTTCCAGCGCCACGATCAGCTGGCGGTAGGTGCCGTGACGGTTCAGGTAATCGGTGACATAGCGTCCGCCCGACGCGGCATAGCCGTCCGGGCCGCCGAAGAAATCATCGGACGACGACGGCACGCCAACGCCGATCTGCTGCATCCAGCGCCCGGTGTGCTCGAACTCCAGCACATCGAAACCGCCTTCGCGGTATTCGCGCCCGGCTTCCTCGGTATGGCCGCTGAAAAACAGCAGGTTGGCCGCCGGGTTCAGCAGGTCGGTGGACAGAAAGGCGTTCTTCTCGCCGCCGCACAGGTCGCTGATGCCCTGCAGCACCAACGGCCAGCGTTCCGGCGCCAGCGTGGCGTCATAAATATCGCCGATCAGCCGGTTTTCCAGTTCTTGCTGTGCTTTGTTCATCCGCATCCCCTGTCCGCCGCCATAAAAACGCCACTGTCACTACCCCCGAATGAGGGTACACGACAGCATGGCCGTCACGCTAATGTCAAACGATAACCATTTCCACGGAACCCGGCCAAGGCCGGTGAAGAGACGCATGCTGAATTCCCGCGCCATCATCCTTCTTATGGGCAACCTGGGCCTGCTGATCGCTTCGTTACCGGCAACGGCGCTGACGCCGGGGCCCACGGATCCCTCGCAGTGCCCGACCTACTGGCAAATCTCGAATGAACGCGCCGAGACGTTCAACCGTACCTTTCAGGCCGTCTCCGACCAGAGCAACGCCAATTACCAGCAATGTTCCCGGTATGGTTCGATGTCAAACGAGGGGTTTGCTTGCTCCCGCCGCGCGCATGAGTGGTACGAAGCCAACCATGCCAGGGCCGAAGCCGAATACGAGCGTGCCAGAGCCGCCTACGAGCAGCGCCGCGAACAATGCCTGGGCATCGCCAGCCAGAACAAGGCCGAGCTGGAGGCCCGCGAGAGAGTGGCCGAAACGCAACGCCGTCTGAATGAACAGGCGGAGCGCCAGCAGGAGCAGCTCCGCACCGAGGCGTTTAACGCCGAGATGCGCCGGGGGCAGGCCGAACGCGACGCCTACAACCGCGCCGCCGAGGAACGCAACCGGCAGGCCCAGCAGCAATATCAGGCGCAACAACAGGCCCAGCAGCAGGCCGCCATCGCCCGGCAGGCCGAAGCGCAACGCCAAGCGCAAATCCGGGCGGAGCAGGCCGCGCGCCAAGCGCAGGCCGAAGCTGAGCAGCAGCAGGCCATCCATGACCTGCGCATGGGCCTGCTGGAAAAGTCCGGCCGGGAAGCGCAGGAGCGCCTGGACAACGCCCGCGAGAACCACGAGGCCGTGGCCGCCGCCAATGCCGATGAAGAGTCGATGCTGACCGCGATGCTGGCGAAAATGGAGGCCGCGCCGCGCGCCGTGCGCGAGATCAAGGCGGATATCGCCAAGTCACCGTTGGGCCAGACGCTCGGCACGTTGCAGGGGCTGGGTGAAAGCTCCGGCGGCGATATCGCCCGCGCCGTGACCGGCGAGCCGCAGGAAGCGGACGAATCCGGCCGCGTCGAGTACCGCCGCGCCTCCGCCACGGGAGGCGTGCCGCTGCCTGCGACGAAAGAAGAAGCCGCTACAGCCTGCCGCATCAACACCGATCCGCCGGGCCAAACGCCCGCCAACGCCTCGATCACCGCCAGTACCGAAACCCTGATGTACCGGCTGGATCAGGCGCTGGCCCGGCTGGAGAGCGAGTGCGCCGGTTCCCCCGACTACGCACAGGCGCGCCGCGAACTGACCGAGGCGCGCAAGGGCGCCGAAGATGCCTGCAACGCCGTGCAGTCCGGCGGACGGCGCTGTGCGCCCAAACGACACTTTTGAGAACACCCACCGGAGAGTCCCCATGAAAAACGCCCTGCCCCTGACCGCCCTGATGACCGGCTTCTTCGCGCTGACCGGCTGCGCCGTCGCCCCGACCCAGCCGATGACCGCCATGTCGCCGATTACCGCCTACCCGGCGCTGGACTGCCAGGGAGTGCGCAACGAACTGGCCTCGGTACAGACCTGGGAAAACTACTACGCTGCCGAGAAGAGCTATCACGACAAGAATGCGGGCACCAGTTCCGCCATTGGCGGCCTGGGCGCCTTTGTGGCGGGCATGGCGGCGGCGGCGGGCGACACCGCCTCGCTCAGCGAAGCCACCAAGCTGAACAGTGAAAACGCCCGCGACCAGGCGGCCGACGAAACCCGCGCCGCCACCGCCAAGGCGCAGCAGGAAGGCATCAGCCGCCGCCGCGCCGCCCTGGAGCGGATCCTGACCCTGAAAAACTGCGGCTGAACCGCCGGGCGGGATCGGTGACGCCCGGCGCCGAATCCCGCCCCATCCCCGCGCGTTCTGGAGTATTCTTCCGGCAAAGAATTTGTCGCGAGAGCCTCCCATGTCCCGTTTCACCTTCAACCGCGCCGCCTTCCCCCACACCCGCCTGCGCCGCCTGCGCTCGCAGGAATTCCTGCGCAACCTGGTGCAGGAAACGCTGCTGACCCCCGCCGACCTGATCTACCCGATGTTCGTGCTGGAAGGCGAGAACCGCCGCGAGGCCATCGCCTCCATGCCCGGCATCGAGCGGCTGTCGATCGACCTGCTGGTACAGGAAGCGGAAGTGCTGGCGAAACTGGGCATTCCCGCCGTGGCGCTGTTCCCGGTGACGCCGCAGGAAGCGAAAAGCCTGCTGGCCGAGGAAGCCTGGAACCCGGACGGGCTGGCGCAACGCGCCGTGCGCGCGCTGAAGGCCGCCGTGCCGGAACTGGGCGTGATCACTGACGTGGCGCTGGACCCCTTCACCACCCACGGCCAGGACGGCATCATCGACGTCGACGGCTACGTGCTGAACGACATCACCAGCGAAGCGCTGGTGAAGCAGGCGCTGTCGCACGCCGAGGCCGGGGCTGACATCGTCGCCCCGTCCGACATGATGGACGGCCGCATCGCCGCCATCCGCCGCGCGCTGGAAGACAATGACCACCCCAATGTCTGCATCCTCTCCTACGCCGCCAAGTACGCCTCCAGCTACTACGGCCCCTTCCGCGACGCCGTGGGCTCGGCGGGCAACCTGAAGGGCGGCAACAAGAAAACCTACCAGATGAACCCCGCCAACCGTCAGGAAGCACTGCACGAAGTGGGGCTGGACCTCGCTGAAGGCGCGGATCTGGTGATGGTGAAACCGGGCATGCCCTATCTGGACATCGTGCGGGAGGTGAAGGACACCTATTCGGTGCCGACGCTGGTCTATCAGGTCAGCGGCGAATACGCCATGCACATGGCCGCCATCCAGAACGGCTGGCTGGCCCGCGACGCGGTGATCCTGGAGTCGCTGCTGTGCATCAAGCGCGCCGGGGCGGATGCCATTCTGACGTACTTTGCGAAAGAAGCAGCCATGTTGTTGCAGAAGTAAATTCGTAGAATCGGATAAAACAAAAACGGAGCCGCCCATGACCCCCTTCACCTTCACCACCGTCAAGACCGTGATCAGCGAAAGCGGCTCCAGCGCCCGGCTGGGCGAGATCGCGGCGGGTCTGGGCATTACCCGCGCGCTGATCGTCACCGACCCCGGCATCGTCAGATTCGGCCTGCTGGAACCGGCGCTGGCCAGCCTGGCCAAGACCAACATCGCGGTGACGATCTACAGCGACGTGGTGGCCGACCCGCCTGAAGCCAAGGTGCTGGACTCACTGCATCTGGCGCGTGACGCCGGGATTGACGGCGTCATCGGTCTGGGCGGCGGCAGCTCGATGGATGTGGCGAAGGTGATCGCGCTGCTGACGAATTCCAGCCAGAGCCTGCCCGAGGTCTATGGCGTCGGTAACGCCAAGGGCACCCGCCTGCCGCTGATCCAGGTGCCGACCACGGCGGGCACCGGCTCGGAAGTGACGCCGATTGCCATCATCACCACCGGCGAAACCACCAAGACCGGCATTGTTTCCCCCCTGCTCTACGCCGACGTGGCGCTGCTGGACGCCGACCTGACGCTGGGCCTGCCGCCCGCCGTCACCGCCGCCACCGGCATTGACGCCATGGTGCACGCCATCGAGGCCTACACCAGCAAGATCCGCAAGAACCCCTATTCCGACGTGCTGGCGCGCGAGGCGCTGCGCCTGCTGGCCGCCAACCTGGTCACCGTCGTCGAAGACGGCCGCAACCGTGAGGCGCGGCAGGCGGTGCTGTTCGGCGCGATGCTGGCCGGACAGGCCTTTGCCAACGCCCCGGTCGCCGCCGTACACGCGCTGGCCTACCCGCTGGGCGGGCATTACCACATCTCGCACGGGCTGAGTAACTCGCTGGTGCTGCCCGCCGTACTGCGCTTCAACCTGCCCGCCGCCGCGCCGCTGTACGCCGAGCTGATGACGGTGCTGGAGCCGGAAGCTGCAGGCACCGAGGCCGAACTGGCCGCCGCCTTCGTCACGGCGATGCGCGAACAGATCGCCGCCGTGAAGCTGCCGGTGCGCCTGCGCGACCTGAACGTGCCGGAAGCCGACCTGCCGATGCTGGCCCGCGACGCCATGGCCCAGCAGCGGCTGCTGGTGAACAATCCCCGGGAGGTCAGCGAAGCCGACGCCCTGGCCATTTACCGCGAGGTGTACTGATGTCCCGTCCCGTTCCTTCCCACCGCGACGCCTACCGCTGGTTTTGCCCGATCACCACGCGCTGGCACGACAACGACATCTACGGCCACGTCAACAACGTCACCTACTACAGCTACTTCGACACCGTGGCCAACACCTACCTGATCGAACGCGGCGGGCTGGACATCCACACCGGCGACACCGTCGGCTTCGTGGTCAATTCCGGCTGCAACTACTTCGCCCCCATCGCCTTCCCCGACAAGCTGGACGGCGGGCTGCGGGTGAACAAGCTGGGCAAGTCGTCGGTGGAGTACGGCATCGCCATTTTCAAGGCGGGCGAGGACACGGCCGTAGCGGAAGGCCATTTCGTGCATGTCTTCGTCAACAAGGCAAACAATACCCCCGTCGCGATTCCGGAAAACATTCGCGCCGCGCTGGCTGTGCTAGTGGCAGCGGCCTGAGTTTCGCCTAGAATGTCGGATAGAAGAACTACATAGGGCCCCGACAGGGCCCACGGAAGACCGGCCATGACGTCCAGCGACGACAGTATCAGGAACGCAATCCGCGAAGGGGTGTGCATGCACCCCTACGATCCGGCATGGCCCGGACATTTCACCCGCGAGCGCGAACGTCTGGAAGCGATGTTTCCCGGCCGGTTCCGCGCCATCGAGCATATCGGCAGCACCGCCATTCCCGGCCTTCAGGCCAAGCCGGTCATCGACCTGCTGGCGGGCGTGGACTCGATGACCGCCGTGGAGGCGCTGGTGGATCCGCTGCGGCTGGACGGCGACTATGTCTATATTCCCGAACAGAACCTGATGCTGCCCGACCGGCGTTGGCTGTTGCGGCAGAAGGACGGTCACCGCACCCACCACCTGCACCTGGTGACGTATGAAGGTGAGGAATGGTTCCGGCTGCTGCGTTTCCGCGATGCGCTGCTGCGCGACCCGGACCTGGCCGCGCGCTACGCCTGCCTGAAGACCGATCTGGTCGGCCGCTCCGGCGGCGACCGCGACACCTACACCCGCTCCAAGTCCGACTTCGTGAAAGCGGTGCTGGGCGAACACTGAACCCCGATTGTTGTCCCGAAGACGCCCCGGTGCGTCCACAGCCCGCGAGACCCCCATGCTGAAAGCCGCCTACCCCTATTTCCTGGCCAATGAAGCCGTCTACGCCAACACCGACCTGGCCGTCACCGACAAGTACACCGGCGAAATCGCCACCCGCGTGGCGCTGGCCGACAGCCTGGCCATCGACGCCGCCATCAGCGCCGCCGTCAAGGCCCAGGGCGCCATGGCGCGCCTGCCCGCCTACGAGCGGCAGCAGGTGCTGGACCACTGCGTGCGCCGTTTCCGCGAACGCGCCGACGAACTGGCGGAAAGCCTGTGCATCGAGGCGGGCAAGCCGATCAAGGACGCGCGCGGCGAAGTCACCCGCCTGATCGACACCTTCCGCATCGCCAGTGAGGAAGCCACCCGCATCACCGGCGAAACGCTGCCGCTGGACATCAGCCCCCGCGCCAAGGGCTATCGCGGCATGACCCAGCGTGTGCCGGTGGGTGTCTGCTCGTTCATCAGCCCCTTCAACTTCCCGCTGAACCTGGCGGCGCACAAGGTGGCCCCGGCCATTGCCGCCGGCTGCCCCTTCATCCTGAAGCCCGCCAGCCTGACGCCGATCGGCGCGCTGGTGATCGGAGAAGTGCTGGCCGAGACCAGCCTGCCGAAAGGGGCGTTTTCCATTCTGCCGTGCAGCCGCGACGGCGCCGAGCTGTTCACCACCGATGAGCGCCTGAAGCTGCTCAGCTTCACCGGCTCGCCGGAAGTGGGCTGGGCGCTGAAGGCCAAGGCGGGCAAGAAGAAGGTGGTGCTGGAGCTGGGCGGCAATGCCGCCTGCATCGTCGACAAGGACGCTGACCTCGGCGATGCGGTCAGCCGCATCATGTTCGGCGCGTTCTACCAGTCCGGGCAAAGCTGCATCAGCGTGCAGCGCATCCTGGCGCACCGCGACATCTACGACGAGCTGAAAACCCGCCTGGCGATGGCGACCCGGAAGCTGGTGATGGGCAACCCGCATGAGGAGCTGACCTTCATCGGGCCGATGATCTCGGCGAAGGAAGCGGAGCGGCTGCAGGGCTGGATCCGCGAAGCGGTTGACGCCGGGGCGACGGTGCTGTGCGGCGGCGGCCGCCAGGGCGCGATGCTGGAGGCGACGCTGCTGGAGAACGTGCCGCAGGGCTGCGCGCTGGTGCAGGAAGAGGCCTTCGGGCCGGTGGCGGTGCTCAGCCCCTTCGAGGACTTCGAGGATGCGCTGCTGGAGGTCAACGCCAGCAAGTTCGGGCTGCAGGCGGGCATCTTCACCCGCGATATTTTCAAGGCGATGAAGGCTTGGGACACGCTGGAAGTAGGCGGCGTGGTGATTGGCGATGTGCCGTCCTGGCGGGTGGATCACATGCCCTACGGCGGGGTGAAGGACAGCGGCCTGGGGCGGGAAGGCGTGCGTTATGCGATTGAGGATATGACCGAGCAGCGGTTGCTGGTGATTCGCGAGACCTGAGGCTGCGCCCGCCTGTGGAACAGGGGGGCTGCCCGCAGGGCTGGGGGGTTCGCGGACGAACACCCCCAATCGTGCTATTGCCGCTTTCCTGGGCCTGCCGGGGGCCTCGTGACCCGGGTCAGGGCATCGGTGGCACGGGCATTGTGAGCAGTGGCGGCGTGGTCGACGACCCCGTTCCGTCCGACGAAGTGTCGGCGGGTAGCGGCGGCATCAGCGAGGCCAGATCCAGACGCCAGAACCCGCCGCTAACGGCATCGCCCACAACCACCGCCGGATTGTTGAGGTTGGCCAGATCCAGCCCCATGACATAACTCAGGTCGCCGGCGCGGACCACGGCGCCGTTCGTGCCGCCGGTGACACGGATGGCGACAGCGGTGCTGTTGGGCTGTGAAATCCACAGGCCGCCATTGGCGATGCCCAGGTTGTAGAGGTGGTTGTAGCTGCCGAGGATATTGGCCGAACCCCTCACCGTCAGCTCCATGCTGCTGTAATCGAAAGCGGTCAGTTGCGACAGGATCTGCGACAAGTCCAGCTGCCCCGCCGCCAATTGGCCCGTGATCGTGTCGCGCAGCCCGCTCAGCAGGCTGCCGAGCCGGGTGAGCTTGCCGGAACCCTTGACCACCGTCTGCGGCAGTCCCATCACATAGGCCGAGAACTGCGTGCTCAGGCTGCCGTCATTGCCGCTCAGGGCGAATCTCAGGAAGTCGCCCGCACCCGGGGTCACATTGAAGTAATCGCCGTTCGGCAGCGTCAGCGTGCCGTAGGCAACCGAGCCGAACGCCTTGATGCTGCCCGACTCCCCGCCCGCCATGTCCACGTTCAGCGAAGCCTTGCCATCCACCGCCAGGCGGCTGGACGGATTCGCCACGCTTTCCATGGACGCCGAACCGGAGATCGTGAAGACGCCGTGCCCGGTCTGGAGAATGCCGCCGATGGCTGCCTGCAAGTCCTGCACCGCCGTGGGGCTGCTGTTGAACAAGCCGCTGGCGGCGGACAGCAGCGGCGCCAGGTTGGTGGTGGTGGGATTGATCTGCAGCGAACCGTTGATCGAGGCGCTGACATTACCGTTGGCCACCGTGCCTGACGCCGTGAACACATAAGGCTTGGTTGAACTGCCCGCGTTGAGCGCGGTCAGGCCAATGCTGAGGTTGACGTTCATGCCGCTGTCAACGCCGATCAGCGTCAGCACGCGGCTGCCGGTATCCAGCGACACGATCAACGGCCCGGACACCAGGGTGACCGAGGTGCCCGCCGGCAGTTTGGCCAGGAGGGCGGAGCCCAGCATGGAATAGACCACGGTACGGGCGCTGAGCGAGGCAATGGCCAGGGTTTCCTGGGAGGCCAGCCAGCGTACCTCCGACAGCTGGCCGGCAACCAGCGCCTCCAGCGACGCCGCGCCTTCCGACTGCATCACCGAACGGATGTCCACCCCCATGGGGCCGAGTGCGTTGAGCAGCGCCTCGCTGTCAAAGGCCAGCGGCGGCAGCGGGTTGAGCTGACCGGACTGCTGCTGGGACAGCCAGTTGCTCAACGAAGGACCTGCACGGGTGCGCGCAACACTGTCCACGGCAAGGGCGGCCAGGATCATCGATGACAGGTTTGGCTCGGAGCCGTCCGCGCCGGGCGCTTGCAGCAACTGGCCGTTATTCTTGCGGAAAGCATCCGCATAGCGGTCGATCACCGTGGCCAGGTCCACGCCCTGCGACTGCGCCAGCTCGGCAAAGGACGCGACCATCATCGCCCACTTCAGGGAGCTGGCGCTGGCGGCATCGAGGTAAGCCCGATCGGTGATATTGCCGGGAGCGGTTCCCAGCGTGCTGGTGCTGAGCCCCAGCAACAGCGACAGGCGCTTGCGGGCGTAGTTGACGCCCAGCGGGCCGCCGCCAATGCTTTCGGCATAGCGCACGGCGATGGTGCTGAAGGGGGTCATCGGCACGGTGGTGACCGCGCCGGTTCCGGAAACGGTGGCCCAGCTGCTCATGCGCGGATTGACGCTGAGCGGATACCATTGGCCGAACACGGCATCGCCGCACTGCACCGCCACGCACAGCATCTCGGTGGGATGTTCGGGATCGGCGGAAAGCGCCATGTCGAGGCGGACAAAGCCGGGAGCCGAGTCAGGCAGGGGCAGGCTGTAGTTGCCGGAGGCATCGGTGGTGGCCGAGCCGACGACGGCATAACCGGTGGGCTGCCAGCGCGAAGCGGTGATCACCGCGTTGCGGACGGGACCCTGCGCCACCACCCCGTTGATCACCGGGCCGGTCGTCTCCATGAGCACGCCGACCGCGGAGCGGGTTTCGCCGCCTTCCCCGCCGCCGGCCAGACCGCCGTCATTGCAGCCCGCAAACAATAGCGCGGCGGAAAAGCCCGCCAACCTGAACAGTAAACGCATGACGTTTGCCCCTGTAATTATTATCCGGCGCTGAGGCGCGGCTGATGGTGGACGAACTCCCCGCCCGGTCTGCGTTCCTTCAGGCAAAAAAATGCCAAGGGTGTACCCCTTTTGCACTGACTATAAATTGATCTTCAACTTTGTCAATGCGGAATGAGACGGTCGTACCAGAAACGCCAAGCCGGTCAAATTCGGCAGGTGCGGCCAGTCTGTTCGCCTCATCTGATTGGGGGTTTGGCCGGGATTTACGCCCTCCTGTGGAACAGGGGGGCTGCCCGCAGGGCTGGGGGGTTCTCTGACGTACATGCCGCTTGTGATGTAACGTTTTTCATCCGCCTGCCGCGGGCCCTTCTTTTTGTCTTGGCAAAAAGAAGGCAAAAACCGTGTCCTTCGCCAAAACTCGCTGACCGGGAT
This sequence comes from Fluviicoccus sp., assembly GCA_036273075.1. Lineage (GTDB taxonomy): Bacteria > Pseudomonadota > Gammaproteobacteria > Pseudomonadales > Moraxellaceae > Fluviicoccus. Next base: position 15,502 of record DASUIL010000076.1, read on the forward strand.
GCCGCTGCTCCACCACCCCGCTTCCATCCCTCCGTTGTCCGTCCTGTGGGCTCAGACAGTTGGCTGCGGACGGCATTTTTGGGGAGGTGGTGGTTATTCGCCCATCATGCGGGCGGCGACCATTTTCTTCATTTCATTCGGGTCCTTCTGCGTGACGGCCTCGCCACCGCGCCCTTCCGCCGCGTTGCGGGCGGCGACGCTGAGGCGGGACAGCCAGAAGCGGGTGGCGGCCATGCCGAGGAAGGCGGGCAGGGCTTCCTGTTCGTCGGCGGTGAGCGGGCGGACGTTGTTGTAGGCGCGCAGGAAGGCGTGGTACAGGTCCTGGTCGAGCTTGACCGAGGGCCAGGCGCTGCAGAAGTCGTTGATGGTGATGGCGATGTCCAGCAGCCAGTAGTCTTCGCCGGCTTCGGAGAAGTCGAGGATGGCGCGCAGCTCGTCGCCTTCGAACAGGGTGTTGTCGCGGAACAGGTCGCCGTGGATCAGGCCCATCGGCAGGTCTTCATAGTCCTCAACCGTTTCCTCGAAGTCCTCCATGATTGTTTCCAACAGCAGCTGGTCGGTCTTGCTCATCGCCTTGCGGGCCTTGTTGGCCTCGGCTTCCCACCATTCCTGGCCGTGGGCGTTGTCGCGGTGCAGCGGGTATTCCTCCAGCGCCAGGTGCAGCTTGGCCAGCGCCTCGCCGATGGCGGCGCAATGCGCGGTGCTGACCGGCGACGGATGCCCGCCGGTAATGCGCGGCGCCAGTTGCACCGGCTTGTCGCGCAGGGTCAGCAGCGAGCGGCCGTCCTTCGCCGTCAGCGGCCCGGCCACCGGCACGCCCTGGCGGTGCAGGTGCTGCAATAGCGGCGGCAGGAAGGCGGCCCCGGCGGCGTCCAGCTCTTCAAACAGCGTCAGCACGAACTCGCGGCCGTCGTCGCCGCGCACAAAGTAATTGGTGTTCTCGATACCGCTGGCGATAGGGTCGCAGCCGGTCACGGCCAGGCCGTAATGGTCGGCGGCGAAGGCGCGGATTTCGTCAAGGCTGAGTTCGGTGTAGACGGACATGAACGGGGTTCCGGCAAAATCGGGGGGATGGGCGGATTCTACCACCGCAACGCCCCCGCCCTCCCCCGAATGTAATAAACTTCCCCCCATTCGTTTTCACCCCCCGGACCGCGCTTCCATGACCGCCAAGCCCCTGCTGCTGATCGACGGCTCGTACTACATCTACCGCTCGTACTTCGCCCTGCCGCCCCTCTCCACCAAGAGCGGCCAGCCCACCGGCGCGGTGCGCGGC
>DASUIL010000077.1:0-5384 GCA_036273075.1 Fluviicoccus sp.
CACCGCCAGCGGCACCATGCCGATTTCGCCAAGGATGGCGGCATAGAGCGCCAGGTCGGCCGTGGTCATCAGCACCGGCCCCGACACCGTGCCGCCCGGCCGCAGCTCGGCGTGTCCCACCGGATGCCGCACCGTCGCCGCGCGGTTGCCCACGGCCTCCACCACGCATTTGTTCTGCGGGAACTCCCCGGCCAGGAAGGTCATCAGGGCTTCTGCCGTTACCATGCGGTTGCTCCCGCCATGTTCAAAAAGACCAGCATCATGCCTGCACCGACGACAGCCGGTCCAGCACCGCCAGATAACCCGGTGGTTCATCCACCAACCCGCGCGCTCGCAGCAGCGCATGCGCCTCCGGCAGGCGGTAATAGGGCACCGACGCCATGGCATGGTGCTCGATGTGGAAGTTGACATGGCAGGGCGCGACGAAGGTCCGGGCGATCAGTCCGGCGCGGGTGGTCCGGGTATTACGGAACATGTCCGCACTTTTCTCGGTGCCCGCGTGTTCGGCCATGGCGCGGATGCGGATGAACAGCGGATAGGGAATCAGGTAGGCCAGCACCCAGGCCAGATACAGTTCGCCATGCCCGGCCGCCGCCAGCAGGCAGTAGAGCAGCACATTCATCAGCGCTGCCTTCCAGGTGTTGCCCGCGAAAGTCTTCACCACGTCCCAGGCCGTCCGTCCGTCCTGCGGCAGCTTTTCCACGTGTGACGCCACTGTCCACTTCAGGTAGCCCGCGTCCATCAGCACCCGCCCGAGCAGGAATTTCAGCCCGGTGAGGCCGCTCAGGTCACGCGCGAATTTGCGCAGCAACGAGACGCGCGAGCAGGGCAGGCCCGCCACCAGCGAGATGTCGGTGTCTTCCGGCGTGCCGGTCTTGGTGTGGTGGATGAAGTGGTGCACCCGGTACTTGGCCAGGTCCAGCCCCAGCGGCCGCGCGCACAGCCAGTCGGCCAGCACGTCGTTGGCCCAGCCGGAGGCGAACAGCGTCTTGTGCGAGGCCTCGTGCGTCAGGATGGCCAGCGCGAGCTGCCGTCCTCCCAGCAGCGCCAGGCCCAGCATCCCCGCCGGAATCATCGCCGCCACCGGCAGCGTCAGCGCCCAGCCGCACAGCGCGAAGCCCGCGCCGACCAGTCCCCAGGTCGAGGCAATGCCCCACGCGCCCCAGACATTGGAGCGGGCGGTGAGACGCTGGATTTCCTCGCGGCTGAACAGGTCGGTGACCTTGCGGCGGGTGACCGGGCTGTGGGCGTAGACGGCGTCGCTGGAAATGCCGTCGGTGAGCGGGGCGGTGGTGTTCATCAGGATTACCCGAAATGATATTGATTGGCGATAACGGTAATGTTACACATGATTTCGATCAATGCAAATTTCTGTATTGAATGGGGCGAGCATGGAAACCTTGAAGACCCTCACCTACCACGCCACCGGCCGCATCGCCCGCATCACCCTCAACCGGCCGGAGCGCGGCAACGGCATCACCCTCGACCTGCCGCGCGAGCTGGCCGCCTGCGTCGAGCGCGCCAACCTCGACCCGGCCATCCACGTGATTGCGTTGTCCGGCAACGGCAGCGGTTTCTGCGGCGGCTACGATCTGGTGGAGAATGCGGAAGGATTGCTGACCGGGCAGGACAATCCCGAGCGTCCGCAAGGTTCGCCGCTGGACCCGCTGGTGCAGATGCAGAACCACATGCCGAACACCGCGTGGGACCCCATGGTCGATTACGCGATGATGAGCCGCAACGTGAAGGGCTTCATGAGCCTGTTCCACAGCGACAAGCCGGTGGTGTGCAAGGTGCACGGTTTCTGCGTCGCGGGCGGCACCGACATGGCGCTCTGTTCCGACCTGCTGGTGATCGCCGACAACGCCAAGATCGGTTATCCCCCGGCGCGGGTGTGGGGGTCGCCGACCACGTCGCTGTGGTTCTACCGTATCGGGCTGGAGAAGGCGAAGCGGCTGCTGTTCACCGGGGATTGCCTGTCGGGGAAGGAGGCCAAAGAGTGGGGGCTGGCCATCGAGTCCGCGCCGCCGGAGCAGCTGGATGAACGTTTCGAGATACTGCTGGAGCGTATCGCCCGCATGCCGGTCAATCAATTGGTGATGATGAAGCTGTTGCTGAACCAGTCGGTGATGGCGCAGGGGCTGCACTCGACGCAGGTGATCGGCACGATGCTGGACGGGATGACAAGGCATACCAAGGAGGGTTATGAGTTCCAGCAGCGGTCGATGCAGGCGGGGTTCCGGCAAGCGGTCAGGGAGAGGGATGAGCCGTTTGGGGATGCGGGGTTGTCGACGTTCAAGGGGTGAGGGGGAATCCTGCCCCCCTGTTCCACAGGAGGGCGTAGAACTTGCGAAGATTCAGGATTCCAGCAGTTCCCCCAACTCCCGCGCCACCAACCCCGGATCCGACATCGGAAAGAAATGATCCTGCTCCGGCAGCTGCCGGTCCGTCGCCTGCGGCAGCTTTGACGCCAGTTCCGCCCAGGTCGGCGACGGCCGGAAGTCATGCAGCCGGTCATCCGGCCGCCGGCCGCGCGCGCGGATGATGCGCACCGGCACGGTCACGCGCGGCAGCAGTTCATACACCGTCTGTGCGCCGATGTTGCCATACACCGCCGCCTCGCAATCCGGCGGACAGGCCAGCCGGAAATGATCCGCGCCTTCATCCTTCACCAGACCAAACCGGCAGTAATCGCGCAGCACTGCCGCATCCCAGGTGTCGTAGGGAATGCGGTTCCTGAACGCCTCTGCCATTTCCTCCGGCGACGCCCAGACATTGCGGCGGCGCGATACCGGCTCAAAAGACCCGGCGGCCTGCCACAACGGCAGGAATTCGGGCGGCGGAATCACCGGATCCAGCAGCAACAGGCTCTTGAAACGGTCAGTCTCGCGCGCCGCCACCTGCACCAGGATATGGCCGCCGAAGGAGTGACCCGCCGCCGTGATGTTGCGCAAATCCAGCTGTCGTACGACGTCGGTAATCATCTCGCTGGTCTCGTCCCAGCCGGGCGGCGGGCGCACGGCATCGCTGGCGCCGTGGCAGGGCAGGTCGACGGCGAACACCGGCCGCCCGGGCAGGCGGCGCACGATCTCGTCCCAGCAGCGGGCATGGAAGCCAGTGGCGTGCAGCAGCAGCACCGGGTCGCCTTCGCCGGGCCAGAAGGCCACGTGCAGGTGCAGGCCGCGAATGTTCAGGTAGAGATGGGTGGGGGGCGTGCGGTCGGTCATCGGCAGGCTCAAATCGGTATCGGAGAAGGGGGACAGGATCAGGTCGCCTTGACCTTGCGTTCACCGCAGCGCTCGCAGCGCCAGACGGTGACCAGCTTCCCCTGCTGCACGTCAAACTGCTTTTCCTGGAGGATCTGCCAGCGGTGGAAACCGTGCTGGCACATGCCCTTGGCCGGAGCGGCGGGTTTGCGGAAGGGCAGCACGTTCGACATGGCGGCAAGCCTCGCGGCGGAAAACGGAAAGTGGCGGCTATCTTAGCCCGGTTCGCGCTTCAGGTCATGTTGGGCGGCGCTTTCTTCGCCGTTCGGCGCGGTTTGGCGTCCGGCGGACGATTCGCATACATGACCGGTATCGTCAGTTCGCCTTCTAAGGACTAAGCTGATGCCTGAAACTGAATGTGGTTGGGAATGTCATGCTGCAAATCCGGGAACCGGCGGTCGCCGGCCGGTTCTATCCCGCTGATCCCGCCGAACTGCGGGCGGCGCTGCAGGCCTGTTTTGACCGCGCCGGTCCTGCCCGGACCGGTGCGCCCTGTCCGCGCGCGCTGATCGCGCCGCACGCCGGCTACCCGTATTCCGGCGTGGCGGCCGCCAGCGCCTTCGCCACCCTGCGCGAGCACCGGGCGCTGGTCTGGCGGGTGGTGTTGCTGGGCCCGTCGCACCAGACGGCCTTCAAGGGGCTGGCGCTCAGCCGCGCCGAGACCTACCGCACCCCTCTCGGCGACATTCCGCTGGATGCCGCGGCCACCCGCCGCCTGCTGGCGCTGCCGGGCGTGCATCTGCTGGAGGCGGCCCACCTCTACGAACACAGCCTGGAAGTACAGCTGCCGTTCCTGCAAACCGTGCTGGGCGAGTTCATGCTGCTGCCGGTGGTGGTCGGCGATGCCGAGCCGGCGCAGGTGGAAGCGGTGCTGGAGACCTTCGGCGACGACGAAGGCACGCTGTTCGTGATCAGTTCCGACCTGTCGCATTACCTGGATGACGCGGCGGCCAAACGCCTGGACAGCCTGACCCGCGACGCCGTCGAGCATCTGGACGCCGCCGCGATCGGCGACCGCCAGGCCTGCGGCCGCGTCGCTGTGAAGGGCTTGCTGGACTTTGCCGCGCGCCGTCACTGGAAGCCGGAGACGCTGGCGCTGTGCAACTCCGGCGACAGCGACGCCGGTAACCGGGAGCGGGTGGTGGGTTACGGCGCCTGGGTCTTCTATCGCGAAACCCCGAAACCGGACCGACTCTCCACCAGCGAGCGCGATACCCTGAAGTCCATCGCCTGGGCGTCGATCCGCCAGGGGCTGGCCGGGGGCGGGCCCTTGGCGGTGCGGCCCGAGGTCTATCCGCCGCGTCTTTCAGCCAATGGCGCGGTGTTCGTGACCCTGCTGAAGGACGGCGACCTGCGCGGCTGCATCGGCTCGCTGGAGGCGCGCCGTCCGCTGGTCGAGGATGTCTCGCACCATGCGTGGGACGCCGCCTTCAATGATGCCCGTTTCACGCCGCTGCAGCCCGACGAACTGGAGGGCCTGACCATGCACATTTCGATGCTGGTGCCGCCCGAAGCGCTGGAGGTGCATTCCGAGGAAGAGCTGGTCAACCGGCTGCGGCCCGGCATTGACGGCGTCATCCTGGAGGAGGGCCATCGCCGCGCCACCTACCTGCCGTCGGTGTGGTCGCAGATTCCCGACCCGGTGCGCTTTGTGCGCTATCTGAAACGCAAGGGCGGCTGGCCGGAACGCTACTGGAGTCCGGGCTTGCGGGTATGGCGTTACGAGGTCGAGGAATTCTGAAATTCGCCCTTGACCGTCCGCGCCGTTCCCGGCAGTATCGGGAAATCATGACATTCCATTCCGTTGTCTCCGTCCGTCGAGTCCATGCCCTGCGCAAAGCGGCAGCATGGCGCTCGTCCCTGTCCCGGCGGCCAGACAAGGACTAATCCAGCACCCTGTTCCCCCTGAAAAAGGCCGCTATCCCAGCGGCCTTTTTTGTTTTCCGTCCCCCCAAAAAACACTGAAGAAAAGGAGCTGATCATGGAACCCGAACCCCCGCAGATGCAGGTCGCCAGTCGTTACGCCCTGCTGGTTTTCATCTGGTCCACCACGCCGCTGGCGGTGGTCCTGAGCATTCGCGAGCTGCACCCGGTCTGGGCGCTGGCCTTGCGATTCGC
>DASUIL010000078.1:0-2543 GCA_036273075.1 Fluviicoccus sp.
TTCGGTGCTGAGCGCTTCCTGGACGTTCTCCACGATCACGTCCAGCGCGGTCAGCAGCGAGGAAGCGGAATCCACTTCCTGCACGATCTTGCGAAGTATGTCGAGCATGCGCCAACCCCTCGTGAATGCGGTGCGGCCGGGTTATCCGGCGTCGTTGGTGACGGGAATGCGCGGCGCCAGTTCCAGCAGGGCCTTGCGATAGACTTCCCGCTTGAAGGAAACCACCTGGTTCAGCGGGAACCAGTAGCTGACCCAGCGCCAGTCATCGAACTCGGCGGGGCGGCAGCTGTCCAGGCGGATACGGTCCGGCTTGGACGCCAGCTTCAGCAGGAACCATTTCTGCTTCTGGCCGATGCAGACCGGCGCCGAGTCGTGGCGGATGAAACGGCGGGGCAGGCGGTATCGCAGCCAGCCTCGGGTTTGCGCCAGGATGCGCACATCCTGCTTCTCCAGCCCCACTTCTTCCCACAGCTCTCGATACATCGCCTGTTCCGGGGACTCGCCGGCGTTGATGCCGCCTTGCGGAAACTGCCAGGCTTCGTGGCCGTTACGCCGCGCCCACAGCACCTGCCCTTCATCGTTGGCGATGATGATGCCGACATTGGGTCGGAACCCTTCAGCGTCAATCACGGTGAATACCTAAAAAATTTAAAGACTTGCGCTATTGATAACCCATACCGCCGCAAGGCGGCAAGCCTTATCTGTTATCATTTGGCAATTGTGCGAACATTCAGCGGGAAAACATGAAACTGGCGATTTTTGATCTCGACAACACGCTGCTGGCGGGCGATTCCGACCACGCCTGGGGCGAGTTTCTGGTGCAGCGCGGACTGGTCGACCCTGTGCTTTACAAGGCCGAAAACGACCGCTTCTACGCCGATTACTGCGAAGGAAAACTCGACATCATTGCCTACAGTGAATTCGTTTTCGCCTTCCTCGCCCGCCATGACGCGGCCACGCTGAAAACCCTGCATGACGACTTCATGGCAACCGCGATCCGCCCGATCATGTTGCCCAAGGCACAAGAACTGGTGGACCGCCATCGTGCGCAAGGTGACGAATTGCTGATCATTACCGCCACCAACCGTTTCATTACGGAACCGATCGGCCGTGCCTTTGGTATTGACCAGCTGCTGGCCACTGAACCGGAAATGATCGATGGCCGTTATACCGGCAAGGTCAGGGGCGTTCCCTGTTACCAGGAAGGCAAAATCCGCCGCTATCAGGACTGGTTGGCCGGGCAGGGCAGGGCCTTTACCGAAACCTGGTTCTATTCCGACTCCCGCAATGACCTGCCGCTGCTGGAGGTGGTGGACAGGCCGGTGGCGGTTAATCCGGATGAGGTGTTGAATGCCCACGCCCTGCAACACGGCTGGCCGGTTCTGGATTTGCGCCACTGAGCATGGCTGTCTGACATGGCGCCACCCGTCGACAGGCGGCTGGCGTTCATCCAGTAAGCTGATGGATTGACCGATTGTAAGACACTAAATTCCGTGATCCGGACAAGCCGTTTGCTACTTTTTGCACAGAAAGCAATGAGTGCGGACGGAGAACGGACATGGCCATGACCCAGAGTATGGATCGGGCAGGCGATTCGGTTGAGAGTACAGAAGATTTTATCCTGCAGACGCGTTTCTATGTTGCCCTGCGTCGCGCCAGCGGCCGGGTAATCGATCTGGTGTGGTTTCGCCAGAACAAGGACTATGCGAATGCCGTGCTGGATTTCGCCGAAACGATTTCCGACCGCGAAGTTCGCGACGCGGCCCGCCGTCTGCGTTACCCCGAGTATTTCCGCTGACGACTCCTCAGGCGTTGTCGGGTCCTCGTGCTGAACGCTGCTATGCCTGAAGGTGTTGCAGCGGCATGCAAGCGGATATCCCATGCACAGGCGGGGACCACATCAACCCTTTGGCAGTCATGCGCCAGTCCCACACGTAATGCGCGGTTGGATAACCCCGCCAGCGTCCTGTCGTAATAACCACCCCCCATCCCCAGACGGTTGCCCTGTCCATCGAATCCTGTCAGGGGCAGCATGACCATGTCCAGTGCGGCTGCGGAAATGCCGCGACCCTGCCTGGGCTCACGGATATTCCAGCGTTGCCGGTGCAGTCGTTGACCCGGACGATAACGGACAAAGCGCAGACGGCCGGCAGGGAATGCGCGAATGACCGGCAGGAAGCAGGTCTTGCCCTGTTGCATGGATCGTCGGATAAGGGGGAGAGGGCTGATTTCGCCGTTGACCGGCAGATAGAAGGCAATACGCTTTGCCTGCCGGAACGGAGGCCATAAAGACAAACGCCCGACTAATTGTCGGGCGGCTGACGCCTGTTGGCGCTGACTGATGGAACGGCGCGCTAGCCGGAGTTGCCTGCGCAGGATATTCCGTTGTTCAGTGTACAAATCAGGCTCCAGAATGCCGCTACCCATCTTGACCCTTGAACCCAAAGGTTCAAGGGGGAAGCCAGCATGCGGTATCAGGCTTTCTGCGGGCCCCGGACGAACCGGACGCTGCGACAGAAGGCTCACAACCACATCAGTACCGC
>DASUIL010000079.1:0-4820 GCA_036273075.1 Fluviicoccus sp.
TCCGGGCGAACGTTATCTGGCCAATGTGCTGAACGTGCGCCGGGTTACCAGCAGACCAGTCAGTTAACTCCCATACCATGAGGCTGATATGCGCCAATGGAACAGCTGGGGTGATAGCCGGGTTTCCATGGCCATACACCCCAATGCCCGCGTTTTCCTTGAAGATTTGCTGGGACCCGGAACCCCACTGAAAGACGCCACGCTGGCCGAGGTCATCGCGACCGTCCCGGCCACGCGTCTGCCCGAACATCCCCTGATCGATACCGGCGCCGAGACCCGCGTCCGTCACGCCCGCGGCCAAAGCCTGCCGGACTGGCTGGCCATGCGCTCCGGCCGCTTCGAAGTCTTCCCGGATGGCGTCGCCTTCCCGACCAGCAGCGCCGAAGTGGCCGAACTGCTGGGGCTGGCCAAGCAGCAGGACTGGACCGTCATTCCCTATGGCGGCGGCACCTCTGTGGTGGGGCACATCAATCCCTTGCCCGATACCCGCCCGGTGCTGACACTGTCATTGGCGCGCCTGAACCACCTCATCAATCTCGACCGCAGCTCACAACTGGCGACCATAGGCGCCGGAGCCAGCGGCCCGCAGCTGGAAGAACTGCTGAAACCCCATGGCTACACGCTGGGTCATTTCCCGCAATCCTTCGAACTGTCCACCCTCGGCGGCTGGATCGCCAGCCGCTCCAGCGGCCAGCAATCGCTGCAATACGGTCGTATCGAGCAATTATTCGCGGGCGGACGGGTGGAAACCCTGAACGGCAGCCTGATCATGCCGACCCTGCCGGCGTCCAGCGCCGGTCCGGATATCCGTGAAATCATCATGGGCTCCGAGGGCCGGTTCGGCGTCATTACCGAAGCCACGGTACGCATCAGCCGCCTTCCGGAACGTGAAGAGTTCCGCGTCTACTTCCTGCCCGATTTCGCCAGCGCCGAAGCCGCCGTGCGTGAAATCGCCCAGCAGAAGCTGCCGCTGTCGATGCTGCGCGTCAGCAACGCCGAGGAAACCCGCACCCAGCTGATTCTGGCAGGTCACAAAGCCGCCATTGCCGGTCTGGAAAAGGTATTGAGCTGGCGCGGAGCGGGCGAGGGTAAGTGCATGCTGACGGTCGGTTTCACCGGCACGCACGGCAAGGTGCGCTATGCGCTGCTCGAAGTCAGCCGCATCCTCAAGCAGTTCGACGCCGTACCCACCGGCAAGACCCTGGGTACCCGCTGGTTGCAGAACCGCTTCAAGGCTCCCTATCTGCGCGAAGCGCTGTGGAAACTGGGCTACGCCGTCGATACGCTGGAAACCGCGATTGACTGGCCCAAGGTCACGTCCTATACCCGCGATGTGGAACAGGCATTGCGCGATGGCCTGAGCGACAACCGCGAAACGGTGCTGGCCTTCAGCCACCTGTCACACTTGTACACGCAAGGCTCCAGTATCTACACCACCTATGTGTTCCGCGCCGGTCGTAATTATGACGACACGCTGGCCCGCTGGAACAAGCTGAAAGCGGCCGCCTCGAAAGAGATCGTCCGTCACGGCGGCACCATCAGTCACCAGCACGGGGTAGGCCGCGATCATGCACCTTACCTTCCGGCCGAAAAGGGCGAACAGGGCATGGCGGTCTTGCACGCCCTCGCCAAGCACTTCGACGCCGACAAGCGCCTGAACCCCGGCAAACTGCTGATTGATTGAGATAGCGGCCTGTAACATGACAGATCAACGTACAACGCTCTGGCAACAATTGCCTGAGACGGAATGGGACATCATTGTGGTCGGCGGCGGGATAACCGGCGCCGGGATCGCCCGCGAAGCCGCCCGCACCGGAAGCAAGGTTTTATTGCTGGAACAGAAGGATTACGCCTTCGGCACGTCCAGCCGTTCCTCCAAGATGGTGCATGGCGGCTTGCGTTACATCGCCATGGGGGACATCCGCCTGACCTGGCATTCGCTGGTGGAACGTGAGCGCCTGCTCAACGAAGCCCCCGGCCTCGTGGACCGCATGAGCTACTTCTTCGCCCACTATGACGGCGGCGGCATCAAATCCAACCGCTGGGCCTTCTACATCCTGCTGATGGCCTACGACTTTCTGGCAGGCATCCATGACCGTGGTTTCTTCAACAAGCGCAAGTTCCTGGAGCGGGTGCCCGGTTATCGCAACGACAAGCTGCAAGGCGCGTCGCGCTACACCGATGCCGTGACCGACGATACCCGCCTGGTGCTGCGCGTACTGGATGAAGCCCGTCACGACGGTGCGGTCATGCTGAATTACGTCAAGGCCGAAAAGACGCTGCTGACCGGCGACCAGGTGTCCGGCCTGCAAATCCGCAATGAACTGACTGGCGAGAGCGCAATGGTCAAGGCCAAGGTCGTGGTCAATGCCACCGGCGCGTGGGTCAACCGCATGCGCCAGGAAGTGGCGGCGGAAACCGTTTCAGTCCGCCCGCAGCGTGGCAGCCATCTGGTGGTTGCCTCGGAGCGCCTGCCGCTCAACGATGCGGTCATCCTCTTCCACCCGGATGACAAGCGCGCCATGTTCATCTATCAGTGGGAAGGGCGCACGGTCATCGGCACCACCGATCTGGATCACAAGGACAACCTGGATGATGAAGCCGTCATTACCGATGAGGAAGTGCGCTACCTGTTGCGCGCCGCCAACCACGAGTTCCCGGCAGCCAAACTGACGGAAAAGGACGTCATCGCCACCTGGGCCGGAGTTCGTCCGATTGTCAGCAGCGGCAAGGGCCTCGATCCCTCCAAGGAGCGTCGCGACCATGCGGTGTGGGCCGAAAAAGGCATGATCAGCGTTTCCGGCGGCAAGCTGACGACCTTCCGCCAGATTGCCCAGGATGTGCTTACAGCCGCCGAAACCTGGCTGCCGTCATTGAAATCGCGCAACCGCAAAGCCGCCATCTTTACCCCGCCGGGCGCGGCAGTTGCCCTGCCAAACGCCAGTGATGACCTTTACCGGCGTTTTACCGGCAAGTACGGCTATCTGGCAGGGCGATTCGTGCAGGAAATGCCCTCCGAGGAGCTGGCGGTCATCCCCGGCACGCAGACGCTGTGGGCGGAACTGCGGTGGGCCTTACGTCATGAACAGGTCGTGCATCTGGACGACTTGCTGTTGCGCCGCACCCGCCTGGGCCTGCTGTTCCCCGAGGGCGGCGCGGTATTGTTCCCGACCGTGCGCAAGATGGCGCTGGATGAAGACTGGACGGAAGCGCAATGGACAGCCGAGCTGGCTCGTTACCAGGACATCTGGCAGCGTTATTACAGCCTGCCCGCCGCTTCCCGCGCGGCGGCGGTCGCCGCTTGATCCATGGCTGAATCGACCCCGCCCGCCAGGCGGGGTTTTCATAACAACAACCGCCCGCCATCGGGCCGTGATTTCGGGTTGGCCACCATGAGTTCGGCACGTTTCCTCAGTATTGATTGCGGCACCCAGAGCCTGCGCGCCTTCGTCTTTGATGCCGACGGCGAAATGCTGGCCCGCAGCCAGATCATTTTCGAGCCGCCGTACCGCTCGCCGGAAAAGGGGCAGGCGGAGCAGGACGCCGACTTCTACTGGGATTGCGTGGTTCAGACTTGCCAGAGCCTGTGGCAGCAGGGCGTGGATCCCGCCACGCTCAAAGCCGCCACCCTGACCACGCAACGCGGGACGGTGGTGGTGGTGGACCGTCAGGGCAAACCCTTGCGACCGGCCTTCCTGTGGCTGGACGAACGCCAGACCGCCGAAATGCCGCCGCTGCCGGTCTACTGGGAAAAACTGCACCAGATCAGCGGCCATCAGGAAACCATACACAAGCTTCGCCGCCGCGCCCAGGCCAACTGGCTGGCGATGCATGACCCGCAAACCTGGCAGCGCACCCACAAATTCCTGCTGCTTTCCGGCTATCTCAGCTTCCGCCTGACCGGGGAATACCGCGACGCCGTCGCGTCGCAGGTCGGTTATATCCCCTTCGACTACAAGAAGCACCGGTGGCATGCCGCCTGGGATTGGCGCTGGCTGGCGCTGGGCGTGTCGCGCCGCATGCTGCCGGAACTGACGCCGCCCGGCGGCCTGCTGGGCCACATCAACGAGGCCGCCGCCCGCGAAACCGGCCTGCCGGTCAACCTGCCGGTTATTTCCGCCGGGGCGGACAAGGCCTGTGAAGTGCTGGGGGCCGGCTGTATCTCCCCGTGGCAGGGCGCGCTCAGTTTCGGCACCACCGCTACCTTCAACACCGTGACCCGCAAGTACGTGTCCATCAACCCGCCAATGCCGCCGTATCCGGCCGCCGTGCCGGGGGAATACTGCCTGGAAAGCCAGATTCCGCAAGGCTTTGCGCTTGTGCGCTATTTCCGCGACCAGATTGCCGGTCCCGAGATAGCTGCCGCCGAGTCCTGGGGCGCCGACTGGCTGTCGGTGCTGGATGAATGGCTGAGCCAGACCCCGGCCGGAGCCAACGGCCTGATGTGGCAACCCGGACTGAGCGTGCAAGCCAGCGGTGAGAGCCTTTCGCGCGGCGCTTTGCTGGGCCTCAGTACCCAGCATAGCAAGGCCGACTGGTACCGGGCGCTGGTCGAAGGTCTGCTGTACGCCCTGCGCGACGGACAACTGCATGTGGCGCGCTATACCCACCAACCGGTGACGATGATGTTCGCCGCCGGCGGCGGGGCCCAGTCCGACGCCGTCATGCAGACCGCCGCCGATGTCTTCGGCATGGCCATCCACCGGCCGCATACCCATGAAACCTCGGGTCTGGGGGCGGCTATTTGTGCCGCCGTCGGTACCGGCGTCTATCCCGACTTCCCGACCGCCGTTCAGGCCATGAGCCGTGTCGTGCGCATC
>DASUIL010000080.1:0-2561 GCA_036273075.1 Fluviicoccus sp.
TCGCGGAGGGCGCGAGCATCGGGGTGGAAGCCGGACCCCGGGCGGGGTCCGGCCGTTCAGCCTTAGCGAGTGCGCGGAGCCAGCTCGATGGTGCTGAAGAAGTAAGCGATTTCACGGGCGGCGGAGGTCGTGGAATCGGAGCCGTGGACAGCGTTTTCGTCAATGGAGCTGGCGAAGTCGGCACGGATGGTGCCGGCTTCGGCCTTCTTCGGGTCGGTGGCGCCCATCAGGTCGCGATGGGTGGCGACGGCGTTTTCACCTTCCAACACCTGGATGATGACCGGACCGGAGGTCATGAAGGCCACCAGATCGCCGAAGAAGCCGCGGGCGCTGTGCTCGGCGTAGAAGCCTTCGGCTTCGGCCTTGGACAGGTGCTTCATCTTGGCGGCAACGATCTTCAGGCCGGCCTTTTCGAAGCGGCTGTAGATTTCGCCGATCACGTTCTTGGCGACGGCATCGGGCTTGATGATGGACAGGGTGCGTTCGATAGCCATGGTAAAACTCCTGAAAAGGGATAGCCGGAAAAATGAGCGCGAATTATACGCCTATTTCCCGGCACCCGCATCCTGCTGTCTGATGAATTTTGCGCGACGGCGTCACTCCGCCTCTTCAATCCACAGCATTTGCACGGCTTCCAGGATTTTTTCACCGGAATGCTTAGGGTCATCACCGAATTCCGGCAAGGCCAGTATCCAGTTGTAGAGATCGGTGAAGCGGATGGTCTTCGGGTCCACCTCGGGGTGGGCTTCCAGCAGCGCAATCGCCAGCTCGCGGGAGTCGGTCCATTTCAGGCTCATGGCGGGTTCCTCAGTGCTTTTCAGCAGCGTGGTTGATGGTGTACTTGGGAATTTCCACCACCAGATCTTCGTCACCGACAATCGACTGGCAGGACAGCCGCGAATCCGGCTCCAGGCCCCAGGCCTTGTCAAGCAGGTCGGCTTCCAGGTCGTCCATCTCGTTCAGGCTGTCCAACCCCTCGCGGACAATGACGTGGCAGGTGGTGCAGGCGCAGACCATGTCGCAGGCATGCTCGATCGCCAGATCATTGCGCAACGCGGCCTGGCAAATGCTTTCGCCCTTTTGGGCCTCCACCACCGCCCCTTCCGGGCAGATTTCGTGATGGGGCAGGAAAATGATTTGCGGCATGGTTCGTTTACTCCCAATCGCTGAGCTTGTGGCCGCTCAGCGCTTCTTGAATATGCTGGTTCATGCGGCGCGCCGCGAAGGCGTCGGCCAACGGGGTCAGGGCTTCGCGCGCCTTGCGCACCACGGCGATCTGGCTGGAGCCCAGCGCGATGTCGAGGTGCTTGATGCCTTCCTGCAAGGTCGACAATTCACCTTCGCACAACAGGCCGCCGTCAACTTTCAAGGCCTGACGCACCGCCTCCAGGATGGCGCGGCTCTCGACCTTCTCTTCCATCAGCGCCCGCGCGGCCTTGTCGGCCTCGGCCTGCTGCCAGGATTCGCTGAGCATGCGCTCTACATCACCGTCGCTGAGACCGTAGGACGGTTTGACGACGATCTCGCTGCGCGCGCCGGTCTGCATTTCGGTGGCGGACACTTCCAGCAGGCCATCCGCATCCACCTGAAAGACGACGCGGATGCGCGCCGCGCCCGCCGCCATTGGCGGAATGCCGCGCAGAGTGAAACGCGCCAGCGACCGGCAATCGGCCACCAGCTCGCGCTCGCCTTGCAGCACGTGGATGCTCATCGCCGTCTGGCCGTCCTGATAGGTGGTGAACTCCTGCACGCGCGTCACCGGAATCGGCGTGTTGCGCGGCACGATCTTCTCCACCAACCCACCCATGGTTTCCAGCCCCAGCGACAGCGGGATCACGTCCAGCAGCAGCATGGTGCTGTCCGGTTTGTTGCCCGCCAGCACGTCGGCCTGGATCGCGGCGCCGACCGCGACCACCTTGTCCGGATCGATGTCGGTCAGCACCGGACGCCCAAAGAATTCGCCCACCTTCCGCCGCACCAGCGGCACGCGGGTGGAACCGCCGACCATCACCACTTCGCGGATTTCGTCCGGCTTGAGACCGGCATCGCGCAGGCAACGGCGGCAGGCCTTCAGGGTCTTTTCCACCAGCGGGGTGATCAGACTTTCAAATTCGGTACGGGTCAGCTCGTCCTGATAGCCGGCGGCCGCCAGCATCACCGCGTCGGCGGCGGTCAGCGCCTCCTTGGCGGCGCAGGCCTGTTGCAGGATATCGCGCTGCAGCCCGGCGTCGGGGCTGTCGATGCCGTGCCTCTTCATGAACCACAAGGCGATGGCGCGGTCGAAATCGTCACCGCCCAGCGCGGCATCGCCGCCGGTGGCCAGCACTTCAAACACGCCCTGGTTGAGCCGCAGCAGTGAGATGTCGAAAGTACCGCCGCCCAGATCGTAAATGGCGTGGACGCCTTCAGCCTGGTGGTCCAGACCGTAAGCCACGGCGGCGGCAGTCGGCTCGTTGAGCAGGCGCAGTACTTTCAGCCCGGCGACGGTGGCGGCGTCGCGGGTAGCCTGTCGCTGGGCTTCGTCGAAATACGCGGGCACGGTAATCACCGCCCCGGCCAGT
>DASUIL010000081.1:0-2302 GCA_036273075.1 Fluviicoccus sp.
GCGCTACCTCGTCACGCTGGCGGAGGTGAAACACTTCGCCCGCGCCGCCGCCGCCTGCTTTGTCTCGCAGCCGACGCTGAGCATCGCCATCAAGAAGCTGGAAGACGAGCTGGATGTCAGCCTGTTCGAGCGCCACCGCCATGAAGTGCTGGTGACGCCCGCCGGGGAGCGCATTGTCGCGCAGGCGCAGCGGGTGTTGCAGGAAGCCGCGCTGCTGAAGGACATGGCCCGCGCCGAACGCGACGAATTCGCCCAGCCGCTGCGGCTGGGGGCCATCTTCACCGTCGCGCCCTACCTGTTCCCGACGCTGGTGCCCGCCCTGCACGCCAGCGCCCCGGCGCTGCTGCTCTACCTGGAAGAAAACTACACCCACGTCCTGACCGAAAAGCTGGCTGCCGGGGAACTGGACGTGATCCTGATCGCCACCGACGAAGACCTGCCGGAAACGCACAGCCGCACCCTGTTCCATGAAAGTTTCCGCCTGCTGCTGCCGCGCCGCCATCCGTGGGCCGCGCGCGCCTCGGTCAGCGCCGCCGAACTGGACGACGCGCCGATGCTGATGCTGGGCGAAGGCCACTGCTTCCGCGACCAGATCCTGTCTGCCTGCCCGGTCAGCCACGCCCGCCTCTCCAACGGCAACTCGCTGGAAACGCTGCGGCACATGGTGGCCAACGGCCTTGGCCTGACGCTGATCCCCGCCATCGGCGAGCCCTACCTGCTCAACGACAGCCTCTGCGCCATCGACGTGATCCCCGCGCCCGGCCGCGACATCATTGCCGTGTGGCGGCGGCGCTTCCCCCGGCCGCAAGCGGTGCAGGCGCTGCTGGACGGACTGGCCGCGCTGACCGTAGCCGGCAGCCGGGCCGCCTGATGGAAGTCCTGGCCCACACCGCCCTGCACCACCTCAAGGGCGTCGGCGACGCCGTGGCGCAGAAACTGGCAAAGCTGGACATCACCACGGTACAGGATCTGCTGTTTCACCTGCCGCGCGACTACGAGGACCGTAGCCACATCACCCCCATCGCCGGGCTGGCCATCGGCCGCAGCGCCCTGCTGGAAGGCGACGTGCTGGCCGCCGAGGTCGTCACCGGCCGCCGCACTTCCTTCGTGGTGAAATTCTCCGACGGCAGCGGCCTGATCACGCTGCGCTTCTACCACTTCTACGCCGGGCAGAAGCAGCACTTCCGCCCCGGCCAGCGCATGCGCGTCTTTGGTGAAGCGCGCCTCGGTGCCAGCGGCCTGGAAATCTATCACCCCGACTACCAGAGTGTGACGCCCGGCGAACCTCTGCCGCCCGCCCGCCTGACCCCGATCTACCCCACCACCGAAGGCCTGACCCAGGCCAAGCTGCGGCAACTGGTCGCACAGGCGCTGACGCTGCTGACCCCGCAATCGTTGCCGGAACTGCTGCCCGACGCCGTGCAGCTGCGCTACCGCCTGATCGACGCCCTGCGCACCGTGCACAACCCGCCCGCCGACACCCCGCGCGAGCAACTGCTGGCGGGCACCCACCCTTCGCAGCAACGGTTGGCCTTCGAGGAACTGGCCGCGCACCAGGTCAGCCTGGCGCAGCGCCGCCACCACATCCGCTCCCAAAAGGCCCCGGCCCTGCCCTTCGAAACGCCGCTGGCCGCGCAACTGCTGGAACGGCTGGCCTTCCGCCTGACCGGCGCGCAGCACCGCGTCTGGAACGAGATCGCCAACGACCTGCGCAAACCGCACCCGATGCTGCGGCTGGTGCAGGGCGACGTCGGCGCCGGCAAGACCGTGGTCGCGGCGCTGGCCGCCTGCCATGCCGTCACCGGCGGCTGGCAAGTGGCGCTGATGGCCCCCACCGAAATCCTGGCCGAACAGCACTTCGTCAACTTCAGCCGCTGGTTCTGCGCGCTGGGCGTGCCGGTGGCCTGGCTGAGCGGCAAACAGGGTGTGAAGGAACGGCGGCTGTCGCTGGAACGGGTGCAGTCCGGCGAAGCGCGCATTGTGGTCGGCACGCATGCGCTGTTCCAGGAAAGCGTGCAGTTTGAAAAGCTGGGGCTGGTGATCATTGACGAACAGCACCGCTTCGGCGTCGACCAACGGCTGGCGCTGCGTGAAAAGGGCCTGGCCACCGGCTACAGCCCGCACCAGCTGGTAATGACCGCCACCCCCATCCCGCGCACGCTGGCGATGAGCGCCTACGGCGATCTCGACACCTCGGTGATTGACGAACTGCCGCCCAACCGCACACCGGTGACCACGGTGGCGGTGGCGGACACCCGCCGTGAGGAGGTGGTGGCGCGAGTCCGGGCCAATTGCGAACAGG
>DASUIL010000082.1:0-5013 GCA_036273075.1 Fluviicoccus sp.
CAATACCCTGGCCTACTGGGCGCAGGCCGACGACGACGCCACCATGCAGCTGATGCGCCGCCAGCCGACGCACCTGCCGGGCATGCTGACCCGCGACGAAGTGGTGGCCTACTACGGCGAAAAGACCGGCTTCAAGGTCGACAATTTCGATTTCTACACCATCTACGGCCTGTTCCGGCTGGCGGCGATCCTGCAGCAGATCTATTACCGTTTCTACCACGGCCAGACCAAGAACCCCGCCTTCGCGCCGTTCGGGCAGATGGTGAATTATCTGGAAAGCCGCTGCCTGCGGCTGATGCAGGAGTCGGCGCTGTAATGGGCGCCATCTATCTCGTCCGCCACGGCCAGGCCAGTTTCGGCGCGGAAAACTACGACCAGCTGTCGCCGCTGGGCATGGAGCAGACCCGCTTGCTGGGCGAATGGCAGCGCGCCTGCGAGTTGCCGCTGTCGAAGGTGGTGATCGGTCCGGCGCGGCGGCATGCGCAAAGCGCCGAGCATTTCCAGTCCGGCAGCCAGACCCGCCACGCGCCGCTGCTGATTCCCGGCCTCAACGAATTCGACCACGAGCAGGTGCTGTACCGTTACCGTCCCGACCTGCGCGAGAAGGCGGCGCTGGCGGCCTATCTCTCGACCACCGCCAACCCGCGCCGCGCCTTCCAGGACCTGTTCGCGGTGGCGGTGGAACGCTGGCTGAGCGGTGAATTCGACGAGGAGTACGCCGAAAGCTGGCCCAGCTTCCAGCAGCGCTGCTGGAAGGGCCTGCACCAGATCATCGAGCAGGCGGGGCCGTCGCAGGACATCTGGGTCTTCACCTCCGGCGGGCCGATCACCGCCATCGCCCAGCAACTGCTGACGATTCCCGACAGCCATATCTTCAACCTGAACTGGTCGCTGGTGAACGCGGGCGTCACCCGGCTGCTATACAGCGGCAATCGCCTCAGCCTCAGCTATCTTAATAACCACGCCCACCTGGAGCAGCATCGCCGGGCGGAACTCGTGACCTATCGCTAAAGGAATGAACCCATGAGTGCAAGCAATCCGTTTGACCTGACCGGCAAGATCGCGCTGGTCACCGGCGCCAGCCGCGGTATCGGCGAAGGCATCGCCCAGATCCTCGCCGCCAACGGCGCGCATGTCATTGTCTCCAGCCGCAAGGTCGAGGCCTGCCAGATGGTGGTGGACGGCATCAAGGCCGCCGGCGGCTCCGCCGAGGCAATGGCCCTGCACATCGGCGAGATGGACCAGATCGAGCAGATCTTCAAGACCATCGAGCACAAGCACGGCCGTCTCGACATCCTGGTCAACAACGCCGCCACCAACCCGCATTTCGGCCCGATTGTCGACACCGACCTGTCCGCCTTCCAGAAGACGGTGGATGTGAACATCCGCGGTTATTTCTTCATGTCGGCGGCGGGCGCGAAGCTGATGGCCAAGCACGGTGGCGGCGCGATCGTCAACGTCGCCTCGGTCAACGGCGTCATTCCCGGCATGTACCAGGGCATCTACTCCATCACCAAGGCCGCCGTCATTTCCATGACCCAGTGCTTCGCCAAGGAATGCGCCAGCATCGGCGTGCGCGTCAACGCCTTGCTGCCCGGCTTCACCGACACCAAGTTCGCCTCGGCGCTGGTGAAGAACCCGGTGATCGTGGAACAGGTGCTGGAACACGTGCCGATGCGCCGCATCGCCGAACCCGAGGAAATGGCCGGATCGGTGTTGTATCTGGTGTCGCCGGCGGGGAGTTATACGACCGGTGTGGCGCTGAATGTGGATGGCGGGTATCTGATCGGCTAAAGAAACCCCCTCTCCCTAACCCTCTCCCCTAAGGGGAGAGGGGACCGACCCTCATGTACGCAAAGGGCAACTTATGCAGAACCTTTCCGGAAAAACCGCTGTCATCACCGGTGCCGCCGAAGGCATCGGCCAGGCGATCGCCAGCCGCGCCGCCGCCGAGGGCATGAATCTCGTCCTCGCCGATATCAATGCCGACAAGTTGCAGGCGACCGTCGCCGAATTCGAGGCCCGGGGCGTGCCGGTCATCGGCCACCGTGTCGATGTCAGCGATGCCGCGCAGGTCGATGCCCTGGCTGCCGCCGCCTTCGCCCGTTTCGGCAACGTGCACCTGCTGGTGAACAACGCCGGTGTCGCCATTTCCCGCCCGGTCTGGGAAACCACCCCCGAGGACTGGCAGTGGGTGATGGGCGTCAACCTCTACGGCGTCACCAACGGCCTGCGCAGCTTCATCCCGCGCATGCTGGCCAATGACGAGGAAGGATACATCATCAACACCGCCTCGGTGGCGGGACTGTTCTCGCAGCCCGGCTCGGCGGCTTACAACGCCAGCAAGCACGCGGTGGTGGCCATTTCCGAGGGCCTGCACTTCGACCTGCAACTGCGCAAGAGCAAGCTGCACGTGGCGGTGCTGTGCCCGGCCTGGGTGAAGACCGGCATCGCCAACGCCGAGCGCAACCGCACGGTGGGCGAGAATATCGACTGGAGCAAGGCCGACCGCGTCAACCAGTACACGGCGAAGTTCATGCAGCAGTCGGTGGAAAACGGTATTCCGGTGGAGAAGGTGGCGGATGATGTGTTCAAGGCCATCGCCGAGGACCGTTTCTACATCCTGACGCACCAGAAGATCAAACCGTTGATCCATACCCGGATGGAAGACATCCTGCAGGAACGCCTGCCGACACTGGCCGGGATGTAATTTTCAAGAGGAAACCGCCATGCCCCTGATGCGTCTCAACGGTGTCGACCTCAACGTCGAAATCACTGGCAACGGCCCGGAAACCATCGTCTTCGGTCACGGCCTGCTGTGGAGCGGCCGCATGTTCGAGGCGCAGATCGCCGTGCTGGCCAACCGTTACCGCTGCATCACCATTGATTGGCGTGGGCAGGGGAAAAGCTCCGCGCCGCCGGACGGTTACGACATGGATACCCTGACTGAAGACGCGCTGGCGCTGATCCGCGAGGTGGCGGGCGGGCCGGTGCATTATGTCGGTCTGTCGATGGGCGGCTTTGTCGGCATGCGGCTGGCGATCCGCCACCGCGAGTGGCTGAAGTCGCTGACGCTGCTGGAAACCTCCGCCGACCCCGAGCCGCTGGCGAAGCGTCCCAAGTACAGCGCGCTGACGGCGGTCACGCGGGTCGCCGGGGTGCGGGCGGTAGCGTCGTCGGTGATGAAGGTGATGTTCGGCAAGACTTTCCTGAAAGATCCCTTCCGCCGCGCCGAGCGCGAGGAAATGCGCCGCCGCCTGCTGGAAAACGACCGTGAGCGCATCGTGCCCGCCATCCGGGGCGTGTTCACCCGCGAGGGTGTTTACGAATACCTGCACTGCATCACCACGCCGACGCTGATCATCGTCGGCGACGAGGATGCCGCGACCGTGCCCGCCAAGTCGCAGCGCATGTTCAACGCCATTCCCGGCAACCGCCTGGTGATCATTCCCGGCGCGGGCCATACCTCCACGGTGGAGACACCCGGCGCGGTGACCGCGGCAATCACGGATTTTATGGCGCAACTGGGCTAAACTCGCTGTTTGCATTTTCGGCGGGAAATTCCAGCATGACCTTGGCGGATGTGACGCCCCAGATCGCGGGCGGCGTCTTGATCGGATCGGCGGCGGCGCTGCTGATCCTGGTGAACGGCCGCGTGGCCGGAATCAGCGGTATTTTCGGGCTGGTGACCAGCGGCGTCATCGGTGAGCGGGCGTGGCGCACGGCCTTTGTCGCCGGTCTGCTGTTGCCGGCGCTGTGGCTGATTACCTCCGGCGCGACGGTGACGATGGAGGGCGGCTGGCCGCTGTACGCGGTGGCGGGAGCCCTGGTCGGAGCGGGCACCCGCATCGGTTCCGGCTGCACCAGCGGTCACGGCGTCTGCGGCATCGCCAACCTGTCGCCGCGCTCGATGGCCGCCACGCTGACCTTCATGCTCATGGGCATGCTGACGGTATGGCTGGTGCGGCACGGGGGCGCGGAATGAAGTCCCTGTTCGCGTTCCTGTCCGGCCTGCTGTTCGGCAGCGGCCTGATCCTGTCCGGCATGACCGACCCGGCCAAGGTGCTGGCCTTCCTGGATATCGCCGGAAACTGGAATCCGGCGCTGATGCTGGTGATGGGCAGCGCCGTGCTGGTGGCGGCGCCGGCCTACGCGCTGGCCCGCCGCCGCGGCGTGTCGCTGGCCGGTGAGCCGGTGCACCTGCCGCTGCGCCGTCAGCTCGACGCCCGCCTGCTGGGCGGCAGCGCCGTTTTCGGTATCGGCTGGGGGCTGTCGGGCATCTGCCCCGGTCCCGGCCTGGTGATTGCCGCCAGCGGCCTGCCGAAGGCGCTGGTGTTCGTGGCGGCGATGATTGCCGCCAATCAGTTGGTGCGTTGGGTGGAAAGCCGCCTTAAACGCCCGGAAGAAGATATCGGGGTCTGACCGGCCCCGTCGCCAACCTTGAGGAAGACCGCCATGAAAGCCGTACTCTGCAAACAACACGGACTGCCGGAAACGCTGGTGCTGGAAGAGGTGCCTTCGCCGGAGCCGGGGCCGAAGCAGGTGGTGATCACGGTCAAGGCCTGCGGCGTCAATTTCCCCGATACGCTGATCATCCAGGACAAGTACCAGTTCAAGCCCGCCCTGCCGTTTTCGCCGGGCGGCGAGATAGCCGGGGTGGTGAAGTCGGTGGGCGAGGGCGTCACGCATCTCAAGCCGGGCGATACCGTGATCGCGCTGACCGGCTGGGGTGGTTTCGCCGAGGAAGTGCTGACCGAGGCCGCCAAGGTCTTCCCCGTTCCGCCGCTGTTTGACGCCAAAATCGCCGCCACCTTTGCCTACGCCTACGGCACGTCCTTCCATGCGTTGAAGGACCGCGCCCAGTTGAAGGCGGGGGAAACGCTGCTGGTGCTGGGTGCGTCCGGCGGCGTCGGGCTGGCGGCGGTACAGTTGGGCAAGGTGATGGGCGCGCGCGTGATTGCCGCCGCCTCCACGGCGGAGAAGCTGGAGGTCTGCCGCCGCTTCGGCGCGGAT
>DASUIL010000083.1:0-32508 GCA_036273075.1 Fluviicoccus sp.
GTTCAGTGACTGCGCCTGGTCAATCCACTTCTGGCGGCGGCTGGCGGCATCCACCATCCAGCGCGGCTCCACTTCAAAGGCGGTGGCGAACAGCGCCTTCAGGTCGTCCGGGATGCGGTCGATGTTCTGCACGGAACCGTCGTAGTACTTCAGATCGTTGACCATCACCGCGTCCCACAGGCCGCGCGCCTTCAGCGCATTGACCAGGTAGGGATTGACCACGGTGAACTCGCCGGACAGGTTCGACTTTACGTACAGGTTCTGGTAGGTCGGCTCGATCGATTGCGAGACCCCGCAGATGTTGGAAATCGTCGCGGTCGGAGCGATGGCCATGACGTTGGAATTCCGCATGCCCTGGCTCATCACCTTCTGGCGCAGGCTGTTCCAGTCCAGGGTGCTGCTCTGGTCGACATCGATGAACTTGCCGCCACGCGCCTCGATGACCTTTTGCAGGGAATCCAGCGGCATGATGCCCTGGCTCCACAGCGAGCCTTCAAAGGTGCTGTAGCTGCCGCGCTCCTTCGCCAGCTCGCAGGAGGCATTGATGGCGTGGTAACTGACCGCTTCCATCGAAGTATCGGCGAAGGCGACGGCAGCGTCAGAGCTGTAGGGCACGTTCAGTACGTACAGCGCATCCTGGAAGCCCATGATGCCCAGGCCCACCGGGCGATGGCGCAGGTTGGAGTTGCGGGCCTGCTCCACGGCGTAGTAGTTGATGTCAATGACGTTGTCGAGCATGCGCACGGCGGTCTTGACGGTGCGTTCCAGCTTGGCGACATCCAGACCGGCCGGGGTCACGTGGTTCACCAGGTTGATCGAGCCCAGGTTGCAGACGGCGATCTCGTCCTTCGAGGTGTTCAGCGTGATTTCCGTGCACAGGTTCGAGGAGTGCACCACACCTACGTGCTGCTGCGGCGAGCGCAGGTTGCAGACGTCCTTGAAGGTAATCCAGGGATGGCCGGTCTCGAACAGCATCGACAGCATCTTGCGCCAGATGTCCTGCGCCTTCATTTTCTTGAACAGGCGGTGCTTGCCTTCGGCGGCCAGGCGCTCGTATTCGGTGTAGCGGGCGGCGAACTCCGCGCCGTACAGGTCGTGCAGGTCCGGGCAGTCGGAGGGCGAGAACAGCGTCCAGTCGCCGTCTTCAAAGACGCGCTGCATGAACAGGTCGGGCACCCAGTTGGCGGTGTTCATGTCGTGGGTGCGGCGGCGGTCGTCGCCGGTGTTCTTGCGCAGTTCCAGGAATTCTTCAATATCCAGGTGCCAGGTTTCCAGATAAGCGCAGACCGCGCCCTTGCGCTTGCCGCCCTGGTTCACCGCCACGGCGGTGTCGTTGGCCACCTTCAGGAAGGGAACCACGCCCTGCGACTTGCCGTTGGTGCCCTTGATGTAAGCGCCCAGCGCGCGCACCGGCGTCCAGTCATTGCCCAGGCCGCCCGCCCACTTCGACAGCATGGCGTTGTCGCGGATGGCGCCGTAGATGCCGTACAGGTCATCGGGCACGGTGGTCAGGTAGCAGCTGGAGAGTTGCGGGCGCAGCGTGCCGGCGTTGAACAGCGTCGGGGTGGACGCCATGTAGTCAAAGCTGGACAGCAGGTTGTAGAACTCGATGGCGCGGGCTTCGCGGTCCTTCTCGTTCATCGCCAGGCCCATCGCCACGCGCATGAAGAACAGCTGCGGCAGTTCGAAGCGCACGTCGCGGTGGTGCAGGAAATAGCGGTCGTACAGGGTTTGCAGGCCCAGGTAGGTGAACTGCTGGTCGCCGGACGGCTTCAGCGCGTCGGCAATCTTGGCCAGGTCGAAGGCGGTCAGCAGCGCCGGGTCCAGCAGTTCCAGTTCCACGCCTTTCTTCAGGTAGACGGGCAGGGCCTGTGGATACAGCTCGCTCATTTCCTCGTAGGTGGCGTGTTCGGCCAGCCCCAGGAACGACAGAGCTTCCGAGCGCAGCTGGTCCATCAGCAGGCGGGCGGTGACGTAGGTGTAGTTCGGTTCCTGCTCGATGTGCACGCGGGCGCACATCACCATGGTGGTGACCAGGTCGCTTTCCTTGACGCCGTCGTACAGGTTGCGCAGGGTTTCCTCAATGATGTCGCCGGGTTCGACGCCGGTCAGGCCTTCGCAGGCGCTGGCCACCAGGCCTTCCAGGCGGCCCAGGTCCAGCGGCATGCGGCTGCCGTCGCCCATGGTCACGGTCAACGTCGGGTGCGGCTTGGCGACCCCGGCGTCGCGCAGGCGGGCACGCTCTTCACGGTAGATCACATAGGCGCGGGCAACCTTCTGTTCGCCGGAACGCATCAGCGCCAGTTCCACCTGATCCTGGATTTCCTCGATATGGACGGTGCCGCCGCTGGGCATGCGGCGCTTGAAGGTATTGCCGACGGCGGCGGTCAGCAGGGCGACCTGCTCATAAACGCGGCGCGAATCGGCCGCCACGTTGCCTTCCACGGCCAGGAAGGCCTTGGTGATGGCGACGGCAATCTTGTCGTCGGTGTAGGGCACCAGCGTGCCGTTACGCTTGATGACGCGCAACTGGCCGGGCAGCACGGCGGCTCCCGGTTCACCGGTTTCAAAGGAACGTTGGGCGGAAATGGTCATGTTCAGGCTCCCGGCGCCGCAATCAGCCGAAAAAACGCCCCCGCGACAGGCCGGTGGAGCCGTCGTTTCGCTTGGGAAGGTTTTGTCGGTCTGTGTTAGTGTGAAAGAGTGCGCAAAACACAATCTGTTGTGTGTCTTTGCTGGATGGGGCACAAAATAAGGCGTTTTTGGCCTTGATGCAAGAGTTCGAGCCTGTGGACGGAACTGTGGATAAGTGGGGGGTGAAAAACGATCACTAGCCGAATTTCAATTGAATTTCCCGGGGGTTGGTCAGCATGGTCTTGTGGATAACCTGACGAAACGCAAATGTAAAAAAATATGTTCCTGATGAGCGGCATGGGAGGCTTTGGTGAGGCATTGGTAGTGTTTTCGTGAAACTACTCTTGGGGCGCTGACGGGAATTAACTATCATCGGCATCATCCGAACACAGAACAGACAGGAACCGACCATGAGTCAACCCGAAGAAAAGCTGCCGCGCATCCTGATCGTCGAAGACGACGAGCGTCTGGCAACCCTGACTCAAGAGTATCTGATCCGTAACGGCATGGAAGTCGGCATTGAAACCGACGGTAACCGCGCCATCCGCCGCATCATTTCCGACCAGCCCGACCTGGTGGTGCTGGATGTGATGCTCCCCGGTGCTGACGGCCTGACCATCTGCCGCGAGATTCGTCCGCATTACCATCATCCCATCCTGATGCTGACCGCGCGCACCGACGATATGGATCAGGTGCTGGGGCTGGAAATGGGCGCCGATGACTATGTCGCCAAGCCTGCCCAGCCCCGTGTGCTGCTGGCCCGCATCCGCGCCTTGCTGCGACGTTCGGACAAGATCCCCGATGATGAAATTCCCCAGCGTCTGGAATTTGATGACCTGGTGATCGATAACGGCGGCCGTTCCGTGACGTTGGCGGGTAATCCCGTCGAATTCACCAGCGCCGAGTACGACCTGCTGTGGTTGCTGGCCTCCAACGCCGGCCGCATCCTGTCCCGCGAGGATATTTTCGAGCGTCTGCGCGGCATCGAGTACGACGGTCAGGACCGCTCCATTGATGTGCGCATCTCGCGGATCCGCCCGAAAATCGGCGATGACCCCGATAATCCCCGCCGCATCAAGACCGTGCGCAGCAAGGGTTACCTCTTCGTCAAGGAATCGGTGGCCGGCTGATTCCGCCTGCTTCCCCTCTGCCCGCTGTCATGGCGGGCTTTTTCTTGGTGCGTCCGGCGAGGTGGTTCCGCGTGATTCGTATTCGTCCCCCCAGCAGCATTTTCGTGCGCATTTACGGCGGCCTGCTGATCGTCATCAGCACGGTGGCCATTTGCGCCTATCTCATCCTGCAGGTGCTGAACGAGCAGCGGGCGACCGATTACCGCGAGAAGATGGCGACCGGCTTCTTCCACCTGATCGCTCTGGGCGTGGCGCGGCAACCCCCTGGGCCGGCGCGCGATGCCTGGCTGATGGAAGCCGGGCAGCTGATGAACAACGAGTTGTCGATGGTCAAGGATGCCGCCAGCATCAATTTCAGCAGCGACGAACTGGATTCGCTGGCGGCGGGCCGCGCCGTGCTTCGTCTGGACGTGCCCCACAATGCCGCCGATATCTATTCGCAGGTGCCGGGAGAGGATCGCGTTTACCTGAAGGCCCGGATGAGCAAGGTGTCCGAGCAGCAGGCCAAGGCGATGGCGGTGTTCCTGCTGGATGACCTGGAGCAGTTCCGGGGGCAGGAAGCGCGCCGCCTGAAAGAGTTGCAGCCTTATTTTGCCTTCCCGCTGTCGATGGAGCCCCTGGAAGCGGTCGGACTGGAGCCGGACCAGCGCGCGCGCATCAAGCGCAACGAGGTGGTGCTGGCCCTCAAGGAAGGCTCCGGCACGCGCAATTCCTCCATCCGCATCATTGCGCCTGCCATGTACCCGGGCAAGGTACTGGTGATGGGGCCGATGTACCTGTTTGAATGGATGCCGGTCAAGCTGCTGCTGATTGTCTGCGCCGTCAGCCTGGGCATCATCACGGTCGCTGCCTATTTCATCATTCATCCGCTCGAAAAGAAGATCAAGACCGTCGAACAGGCGGTGCGCCATATCCGCGCCGGCGATCTGGGCGCCCGCGCCAATGTCGACGGACGTGACGAGGTCAGCCAACTGGCCTTCGCCTTCAACAGCATGGCGGAGCACATCCAGCGCCTGATTGACTCGCAGCGCGAACTGACGCGGGCGGTGTCGCATGAACTCAGGACTCCGGTGGCGCGCATCCGTTTCGGTATGGAAATGATGGCGGATACCGAGGACAGCGATGCCCGTTTCGAGCAGTTGACCGAGCTTGATCGCGATATTGACGAACTGAACAAGCTGATCGACGAAATCCTGACCTATGCCAAGCTGGAGCAGGGTATTCCCGTCCTGAACTTCGAGG
Source organism: Fluviicoccus sp. (assembly GCA_036273075.1). Taxonomy (GTDB): domain Bacteria; phylum Pseudomonadota; class Gammaproteobacteria; order Pseudomonadales; family Moraxellaceae; genus Fluviicoccus. Next base: position 5,007 of record DASUIL010000083.1, read on the forward strand.
AAGTGGATCTGGGCGGCTTGCTGGCGCGGGTAGCCAAGGAAACATCCGCGCTGGGTTTCCCGGCCCGGGTCGAAGTGCAGCCTCCGCCTGAGGGCGCGCGGGCCGAGGCGGAGTTGCGCTATCTGCACCGGGTATTGCAGAACCTGGCGGGCAATGCCGGACGCTATGCGCAATCCTGTATCCGCCTCAGCGCCTGGTGCGAGGATGGTTGGGCGCATGTGGCGGTGGAGGATGACGGGCCCGGCATTCCGGAAAAGGATCGTGAACGGGTCTTCCAGCCCTTCACCCGACTCGATGACAGCCGCACCCGAGCGTCGGGAGGCTACGGTCTGGGTTTGTCTATCGTGTCCCGAATTGCCTTCTGGTTTGGTGGCCAGATCACGGTGGACGACAGCCCCACGCTGGGCGGCGCCCGTTTTGTGATGTCGTGGCCGGAAGTTCAGAAGCGCCGTAACAAAATGCCGCGCCCGTAACAGCGGCGTAACATGAAGCTCACAACGCCGCTACAGAGCCCGAGGGAGGGACGGCGCATAATGAACCCATGAAGCGATCATGATGTCTCCTCCTGATGTGTTGCTCCTGGATGTACCCCTGTTAAGCCCGCGCAAGCGGGCTTTTTTTTGGCTGGATGAGGGCCGAGGGCCGGTCAGAGGTTGGGCAGGTTGTCGGACGGGTCCGCTTCGGAGGTGTCCATGTTGTGCAGGGCTGCCAGAACGCTGGCGTGCATGTCACGGGATTCACGGGGGTTGTCGCGCAGTGTCAGCAGCGCGTTTTTCAGCGTGGTTGACCGGGTGTCGATCAGGCTCGCCACCGTGGCGGCGCTCAGCCGGACTTCCGGCGACGGATCGTTGAGTGTGGAGTAAAGATAGCCTTCCAGCGTCGGGTAATCATCCCATTGCAGCATTTGCAGCAGCGCCTGCGCCCGTACTTCATTGTTGGCGTGTTCCAGCAGCTTGTGCAGTCGCGCGGACATTTCCGTGTCGCGTCCGTAAAGACCAATCGGTGCATCCAGACTGGTGAGCAGGTGCTGCAGCAGGGCGGGGTCATGTTCCTGATCCAGCAGGGTGATGACCCGGCGGTGAACCTCCGGCTCCAGCAGCGATTGTCCCGCCAGCAGGTCGATTCCGGTACGGCGCAACGCGGGGTCGGGCTCCGCCAGCAATAGCCCGGCCAGCCTAAGTCCCTGAGGTGATTCCCGGTCAGCCAGCAGCGAGCGCAGGCGGAAGAGTGATTCTTCATCGCCGGCGGCGCTGAGTTGCCGGATCAGGGCGAGAATCTGGTGATCGGATGCGCTGTCAACCGGCTTCCTTCGGAGCTGAATCTTTGGGGCCTCGGTCGGGACGACCAAAGGCCCGGCGGAAACTGTCGTGTTCAACAGCCGGCCCGGCGAGGAGTGACGGACGGAGTCATCCGCAGTGATCAATCCCACCAATGCGGGCAGGGCGAGGGAGATGCAGAGCATTCCCAGTAATGGCAAGCGGACAGTCATGGCCGTCGTCCCCTGAAATCGTCGGGGCAGGCGTGTTTGGTCTTGGAGTTATGGCCTGGCCCGTGAAAGACCACCGCAATGATGAGCGCAATGGATGTGGCGATTCCGTGACCGGAGTCACAGTGAAGGGCATGGCGGACGGGTGGTTGCCAGTGGGTGACAGGAGGCGTGTGCAGGCATGAAAAAACCCGCACAAGGCGGGTTCTTTATATCAGGGCGGCTTACGCCATGGCCTTGATGTGGCCGTTCAGGCGGCTCTTGTGACGAGCGGCCTTGTTCTTGTGAATGATGCCCTTGTCGGCAATACGGTCAATCACGGGAACAGCAGCGGTATAAGCGGCGGAAGCGGCAGCCTTGTCGCCGGAAGCGATGGCGGCAACGACCTTCTTGATGTAGGTACGCACCATGGAACGCAGGCTGGCGTTATGCTTGCGTTGCTTCTCGTTCTGGCGCGCACGCTTTTTGGCTTGTGCAGAATTGGCCACGGTGGCACTCCTAAAAATAAGTCGGTTGCGGGTAACTAATACCCAAAATCAGGCGGGCGATTTTGCCTAGCTCTCACCACCAAGTCAAGCACGCGGCGTGTTTTTTAGTGATTTTGACAGGTCAATTCGCTACTATCACCAGCCTTGCGCCCTTAATCATGCCCGTGGTTCACCGATGTCGTCTTCTCCCGTCGCTACTCCTGCCGGTAATACGCCGCCCGCCAAGAAAGGCGGATTGTGGCGGTCAACGCTGATTGTCAGCGCCATGACCATGCTGTCCCGCATCCTCGGCCTGGTCCGGGATATGGTGCTGCTCAACGTATTCGGCGCGGACAAGCTGATGGACGCCTTCCTGGTGGCGTTCAAGATACCCAACTTCCTTCGCCGCCTGTTTGCCGAAGGGGCTTTTGCCCAGGCATTCGTGCCGGTGCTTTCGGAATACAAGACGCAACAGGGCGACGATGCCGTGCGGATGCTGGTCAGCAAGGTGGCCGGGTCGCTGACGCTGATCCTCTCGGTCATTACCGGACTGGCGATGATCGGCGCGCCGGTGATCATCTTCCTCTTTGCGCCCGGCTTTCGCGGAGACGAACTGAAGTTTGATCTGGCGTCCGACCTGCTGGTGCTGACCTTTCCTTATCTGCTGATGATCTCGTTGACCGCGTTTGCGGGCGGCATCCTCAACAGCTACGGTCGTTTTGGCGTGCCGGCCTTTACTCCGGTGATGCTGAACGTGACCATGATCGGCGCGGCCTGGTGGCTGGCGCCGCATATGGACGTGCCAATCATGGCGCTGGGCTGGGGCGTGATGATGGCCGGTGCGGTGCAACTGGTCATGCAGATTCCATCGTTGCGGCAGATCAACATGCTGCCCCGCTTCAGGGTCGATTTCGCTGATACCGGTGTCAAGAAGATATTGAACCTGATGGTGCCCGCCATGTTCGGTGTCTCGGTCAGCCAGATCAACCTGCTGCTGGACACCATTCTGGCTTCTTTCCTGGTAGAAGGGTCGGTGTCGTGGCTGTATACCGCCGAGCGCCTGACCGAGCTGCCGCTGGGCCTGATCGGCATCGCCATCGCCACGGTGATCCTGCCGTCGTTGTCCGCCAAGCATGCCGAGAAGTCGCATGAGGAATTCAGCGCCATGCTCGATTGGGCGCTGCGGGTGATTGTCATGGTCGGCCTGCCGGCGTCGCTGGCGATGCAGGTGCTGGCTGAACCGATGGTGGCGGCGCTGTTCCATCATGGCAAATTCACCGAGAACGATGTGATGATGTCGGCCGGGGCGCTGAAGGCCCTGTCCGGCGGCATTCTGGCGTTCATGCTGATCAAGGTGTTCGCTCCCGGTTATTTCGCCCGTCAGGACACCAAGACGCCGGTGAAGATCGGCATCATCGCCATGGTCAGCAACATGGTGTTCAACCTGATGCTGGTTTGGCACTTCAAGCATGTCGGTCTGGCGCTGGCCAGCACGCTGTCGGCATTCCTGAACGCCGGGCTGCTGTACTGGGGTCTGCACCGTCAGGGTGTTTATCGTCTGCAACGGCACTGGATTGCACTGGGCAGCCGCTACTTCGTCGCCAATGCCGCCATGGTGGGCGTGCTGGTCTGGATGACGCCGCCGACCGTGGAGTGGATGCACACGCACGGCTGGCTGAGGGTCTTCTGGCTGCTGGGCATTTGCGCGGCTGGCGGCGTCTCCTATCTGGCGGCGCTGACCCTGACCGGCTTCAAGTGGCGTGACTTGCGCCACTAATTCCTTATACTTGCTGTTTTGTCCGCCGGGCGGACTTCCTTGAGGAAGTCGCCCGTCCACCAGGGTATTCAGACACGCAGACCGGCATGAAACTCCTTCGCAACTGGCAGCATCCCCAGCAGCTGACCCCGACCGTCGTCACCATCGGCAATTTCGATGGCGTGCACTGCGGCCATCGCGTCATGCTGCAACGTCTGGTGGAACAAAGCCATGCCGAGGGATTGGCCAGCGTGGTGATGATTTTCGAGCCGCAGCCGCTGGAGTTCTTCCTCAAGGACAAGGCTCCGGCGCGCATCATGTCGTGGCGGGAAAAGGTGGAAGTGCTGCGCGATTGCGGGTTGGACTATGTCTTCCTCGCCCGTTTCGACCAGGAGTTCCGTTCGCTGACCGCCCGCGCCTTTATCGAGCGGCTGCTGGTCAGGCAACTGAACTGTCGTCATCTGGTGATCGGCGATGATTTCCGCTTCGGCTGCGACCGCTCCGGTGACTTTGCCCTGTTGCAGCAGGCCGGGCAGGAATTCGGCTTCCGGGTAGAGCAGACGCCCACCGTCAGCCTGGCCGAGGACCGGGTCAGTTCCACCCGCATCCGCCAGGCGATCCATTCCGGTGATTTCGCGTTGGCCGAACATTTGCTGGGCCGTCCGTTCATGATCAGCGGCCACGTCCGCCACGGCGACAAGATCGGCCGCACGCTGGATTTCCCCACCGCCAACCTCAGCCTGAACCGGCAGGTGTCGCCGCTGGCGGGCATTTATGCCGTAAAAGTGCATGGCTTGGGGGAGAAACCCCTGCTCGGCGCGGCCAATGTGGGCACGCGTCCGGCGGTCAACGGCCGTGAAAACCGTATAGAAGTACATATTCTTGATTTCAAGGGCGACATTTACGGTCGCCGCATCGGCGTGGAGTTTTGCCACAAGTTGCGCGCCGAAACCAATTTCCCGTCTCTGGATGCTTTAAAGGTCGCCATCGCCAACGATGTGCTGGCCACCCGCGCCTATTTTCAGCGAGTTGAACATGACTGACGCCAAACCTGACTACAAGACCACGCTTAACCTGCCGGAAACCGGCTTCGCCATGAAAGCCAGCCTTGCCACCCGCGAGGCGGCCTGGGTCAAGGACTGGCAGGAAAACAAGCTGTACGCCCGCATTCGCGAAGCGCGCGCCGGGGCGCCGAAGTACATCCTGCACGACGGCCCGCCCTACGCCAACGGCGATATCCATATCGGTCATGCCGTCAACAAGATCCTCAAGGACATCATCCTCAAGTCGAAGACGCTGTCCGGCTTTGACGCGCCCTATGTCCCGGGCTGGGACTGCCACGGCCTGCCGATCGAGCTGAATGTCGAAAAGAAATACGGCAAGGCGGGCGACAAGGTCACGGCCAAGGAATTCCGCAAGCACTGCCGCGAGTTCGCGCAGGGCCATGTCGAGAAGCAGAAGGCTGACTTCCAGCGTCTGGGCGTGCTGGGCGATTGGGAAAACCCCTACCTGACCATGAACTTCCAGCAGGAAGCCGACATCATCCGCGTGCTGGGCAAGATTGCCGCCAACGGCCACCTGCACAAGGGCCTGAAGCCGGTGCACTGGTGCATGGACTGCGGCTCGGCGCTGGCGGAAGCGGAAGTGGAATATGAGGACAAGCAGTCCCATGCCGTGGATGTTGCGTTTGCCGTCCGCGATACCACCGAATTCGCCCGGCGCGCCGGTCTGGCGCAGGCCCCGGTCTCGGCGGATTTCGTCATCTGGACCACCACGCCGTGGACGCTGCCCGCCAACCAGGCGGTGTCGCTGCATCCGGAGCTGGAATACGTGGTCGTGCAGGCCGCCATCGACGGTCAGACGCGCACGCTGGTGCTGGCGAAGACGCTGGCCGATGGCGCGCTGGAGCAGTATCGCGCCGAGAACCCGGTGATTCTGGCGACCGTGCCCGGCCAGGTCTTTGAGCATCTGTCCCTGCAGCATCCTTTCTATGAGCGCATCGTGCCGGTCATTGTCGGCGAACACGTAACCGCCGATGCGGGCACCGGTGCCGTGCATACCGCCCCCGGCCACGGTCATGACGACTTCGTCATCGGCAACGTCTATGGCCTGCCTGTGGATAACCCTGTGGATAACTCCGGGGTGTTCCTGCCGAATACGCCGCTGTTCGCCGGTCAGCACGTCAACAAGGCCAACGAGCCGATCATCGAGACGCTCAAGGCCAACGACCGCCTGCTTTGCCACAAGAAGATCACCCACAGCTACCCGCACTGCTGGCGGCACAAGACGCCCATCATTTTTCGCGCCACGCCGCAGTGGTTCATCAGCATGGAACAGAAGGGCCTGCGCGATGACGCCATGAAGGCGATCGACGAGGTGCAGTGGCTGCCCGACTGGGGCAAGGCCCGCATTGTCTCGATGATGAATAACCGCCCGGACTGGTGCATTTCCCGCCAGCGCAACTGGGGCGTGCCCATCGCCCTGTTCGTGCACAAGATCAGCGGCGGGCTGCACCCTAAGACGCTCGACCTGATCGAGCAGGTCGCACAACGTGTTGAGAATGAAGGTATTGACGCCTGGTGGGATGTGGACTCCGCCGAACTGCTGGGCGCGGAAGCCGCCGATTATGACAAGGTCAAGGACACGCTGGACGTGTGGTTCGACTCCGGGGCGACCCATTCCTGCGTGCTGACCCGCCGTCCCGAACTGCAATATCCGGCTGACCTCTATCTGGAAGGTTCCGACCAGCATCGCGGCTGGTTCCAGTCCTCACTGCTGGTGGCCTTGTCCGCCAATGGCAACAAGCCCTACAAGACGGTGCTCACCCACGGTTTTACGGTGGATGGCCAGGGCCACAAGATGTCCAAGTCCAAGGGCAATGTTGTTGCCCCGCAAGACATCATGAAGACGCTGGGCGCGGACATCATCCGCCTGTGGGTCGCCGCCACGGACTATCGCGGTGAAATGTCGGTCTCGAAGGAAATCCTGGAACGCATGTCGGACAGCTATCGCCGAATCCGCAACACCATGCGCTTCCTGCTGGCCAACCTCAACGGCTTCGACCCGGCGCAACATCTGGTTGCCAACGAAGACATGCTGGCGCTGGACCGCTGGGCGGTGGATCGCGCGTATCAGGTGCAACAGGACATCCTGGCGGCCTACGAGTCCTTCGAATTCCACCAGATCTACCACAAGCTGCACAACTTCTGTTCGCTGGACCTGGGCAGCTTCTACCTCGACATCATCAAGGACCGCCAGTACACCACCCAGCGCGACTCGCTGGCGCGGCGATCGGCGCAGACGGCGTTGTTTCATATCATTGAAGCCGTGGTGCGCTGGATTGCCCCCATCCTCAGCTTCACCGCCCACGAAATCTGGCAGGAACTGCCGGGCGAGCGCGCTGAATCGGTGTTCCTGGCTGACTGGTATCAGGGGCTGGCGCCGCTGACCGGTGAGTCCGGCGTGCTCAGCCGCGAGTACTGGGATCAGGTGATGGCGGTGAAGACGGCCGTCAACAAGGAAATCGAGGAAGCCCGCAACCGTAAGGAAGTCGGCTCCGGCCTGTCGGCGGAAGTGGACCTGTATGTCGCTCCGGCGCTGAAACAGCATCTGGCGGTGCTGGGCGATGAACTGCGCTTCGTGCTGATCACCTCCGCCGCCCGTCTTAACGACGAAAGCGAGGCCGGTCAGGCCACCGATGTCGCCGGACTGCGGGTGAAGATCACGCCGTCCGCCTACACCAAGTGCGTGCGTTGCTGGCATTACCGCGCTGATGTCGGCAGCCATCCCGAACATCCGGAAGCCTGCGCCCGTTGCGTGGAAAATGTCGCCGGTGCCGGTGAAAAGCGCCTGTTTGCCTGAAACTCCTGTTCGCCCTCCCCGGCGGGGGAGGGCCTACTCCTAGCGGAACGTTGTCATGCCTTCCACGGTGAATCTGAAAAACCTGCACTGGCTCTGGCTGGGCGTGGTGGTTTTTGTGCTCGACCAATGGTCGAAGACCTATTTCGAGCGCTTGCTGGATCATGGTCAGTCCATTGACCTGCTGCCGGTGTTCAGCTGGACACTGGCCTACAACACCGGCGCGGCCTTCAGCTTCCTCCACGATGCGGGCGGCTGGCAGCGCTGGTTCTTCATCGTGCTGGCGATAAGTGTCTGCGCCGGGATGGTGGTCTGGCTGTCCCGCCTGCCCGCGAATGCCCGCTGGCTGATGGCGGGCATCGGCCTGCTGGTCGGTGGTGCGCTGGGCAATGTCTACGACCGTTTCACGCTGGGCTATGTCATCGACTTTATCCATGTGCATTACCAGACCTGGCACTTCCCGGCCTTCAATGTCGCTGATTGCGGCATTACCGTCGGCGCGGCGCTGCTGGTCATCGACTCCCTCTTTCTTGAACCCAAACGTCAGGCGGCGGCATCATGATTCCCGACAACTCCCTCCAGCGCATCGGCCCCGGCAAGACGGTCAGCCTGCATTTCTCGGTCTGCCTGGCCGATGGCCAGTTGCTGGACTCCACCCGCGAACGTCCGGAACCGGCAGTTTTTACCGTCGGCGACGGCAATCTGGCGCCGGGTTTTGAAAAGGCCATTTTCGGCTTGAAGGCGGGCGACCGCCGTTCGGTGCTGATTCCGTCCGCCGACGCCTTCGGCGATTGGCAGCCCGGTAACGTCCAGACTTTTGAGCGGCACCGTTTTGTCGACACCGAACTGGCCGTCGGGCTGATTGTTTCTTTTGCTGACAAGAGCAAGTCCGAGTTGCCGGGCGTGGTCAAGGAATTGCATGAGGAAACGGTAGTCGTGGACTTCAACCATCCGCTGGCGGGGCGGGACTTGCTTTTTGAGGTCGATATAATTAGTGTGCGCGATGCCGATGCACAACCGTTCACAATAAAAGCATGAGGGCGAAGAATATGGAAATCAGGCTGGCCAACCCTCGCGGCTTCTGTGCGGGTGTGGATCGCGCTATCGCCATTGTCAATCGCGCCCTCGAAGTCTTCGGCCGTCCCATCTATGTCCGTCATGAAGTGGTCCACAACAAATTCGTGGTGGATGACCTGCGCCAGCGCGGTGCGGTTTTTGTCGATGAGCTCGAACAGGTTCCCAACGGGGCCATTGTTATCTTCAGCGCCCACGGGGTATCCCGGGCGGTACAGGAAGAGGCAGCCGCGCGCGGATTGAAGATTTTTGACGCCACCTGCCCCTTGGTGACCAAAGTGCATATGGAAGTGACCCGCTACGCCAAGCAGGGCGTCGAGGCGATCCTGATCGGCCATGCCGGACATCCCGAGGTGGAAGGCACCATGGGCCAGTATGACACCCGCTCCGGCGGCGCTATCTATCTGGTCGAGAACGAGGAAGATGTTGCCCGGTTGACGGTGCGTGACCCTTCCAATCTGGCCTTCGTTACCCAAACCACGCTTTCGGTGGATGATACCGCCCGGGTGATTGACGCCCTGCGCGGCAAATTCCCGGACATCCAGGGGCCGCGCAAGGACGACATCTGTTACGCCACCCAGAACCGTCAGGATGCGGTCAAGACGCTGGCCGGAGATTGTCAGGTCGTGCTGGTGGTCGGCTCGCCCAATTCCTCCAACTCCAACCGCCTGCGCGAGCTGGCCGAGCGCATGGGGGCCCGCGCCTACCTGATCGACAATGCCGACCAGATCCAGGCGGACTGGCTGCAGGGTGTCAGCGCGGTGGGGCTGACTGCGGGTGCCTCCGCGCCGGAGATACTCATCCAGCAGGTTGTCGGCCGATTGCGCGAGTGGGGCGGGCATTCCCCCCGGGAGATCACCGGCCGGGAAGAAAACGTGGTCTTCTCCATGCCCAAGGAGCTGAGAATCCCCGTGCTGAATGAGGAGTAGTTGACAATTTTTGTCACTCGGTCATACAAAAGCCCCGGTTGTCTGCACGGGCTTGTAGACGGGAAACATTCTTACTAACTTCAATAACAAGAAAAGGCATAGCCTTCCGGGGTTGATATTTCATGATCAGGCAAAAGGGTTTCACGCTTCCGGAGTTGATGGTGACGGTGGCCATTCTGGCTATCCTGAGCTCAGCAGCCGTGCCGGCCATCCGGAATATCCAGTCCAATATCCGCATTTCGTCGACGGCTAACGAACTCGCGGCTGCATTGACCGATGCCCGCGCCCGGGCGCTGTCAACCCACCGCACGGTGACGCTGCAGTCGGTGACCAGTACGTCTTGGGCAACCGGATGGCGCACCAAATTCCAGACGCAGATGGCGGCGGATCCCGCCTACTTTGTCAATGCGCCGGCGGCGGCGGGCACGACCTCCATTACGTCCAACCCCACGGACAAGACAGTGCTTTTCCAGGGAACCGGACTGGTGACCAAGTCGGACGGTACATTACTGAACATGTCCTATGTGATTTGCGATTCGGGCAAGACCGGCGAAAAGGGCATTACGGTGCAGGTCAACCAGTTCGGCAGGGTCGTGGTAATGCGCCATACCTCAGCCACTCTTTGTGCTTCGTAGGAGAGTCAATAACGTGAACGCCTTGCATTCCGCGAACAGGCAAAGAGGTGTCGGCCTCGTTGAAGTGCTGGTGGCCCTGTTGCTGCTGGGCATCGCCGTGATCGGTTTCGCGGCGCTTCAGGTGCGTGCGGTCAGCAGCACCCACGACGCCCTCTATCGCACACAGGGCATGGCCATTGCCCAGGAAATGGTGGAAAGAATCCGCGCCAATCCCCAGCAGTTGGCAACCTACAGGGCCGGTGCTTCGGGCGCCGCCACGCCGACCAGTTGCATTACCGCCACCTGCAATGCCACGACCATGGCCCAGTTTGATATTGCCGCTGTCAGGCAGCTGGCGGCCACATCGCTGCCCAACGGCCAGCTGGGACTGGTGACGTGCCCGGGGGCCGCCAATCTGTGCGTGCTCGTTTCCTGGAATACCACCACGCCCACGATCGGAACTGCGGCGCCTGCCTGCCTGTCAACCACCGGCAGCTATGTCCAGGGCGCTGAATGCATGATGATGGAGAGCTACTGATGAACCGGAATCTGAGAGGCTTCACGCTGATCGAACTGATGGTGTCATTGGCCATCGGCCTGCTGGTGGCGCTGGCGGCGGTGCAGATGTTCGTGACCAACCAGCAAAGCTTCAATCTGCAGCGCGGCATGGGCGATGTGCAGGATAACGGCCGCTTTGCCCTTGATTATATCGGGCGTGACGCCCGCATGGCGGACCTCAGGCCTGTCAGTGGCCAGAAAATGGGGCGTGGCGTGGCCATGGCCACCGCAGATGTTCCCGGCAGCACGGCGACGACCATCACGCTGGATGACTCCATCAATCTTGGCATCGGCTCCAGCGACCAGCTGGTGATCCAGTACTCGGTTACCCCTTACAGTGACCGGGATTGCGAAGGCAATGTGGCGCCCGCCGGATCCGTCATCGTGAACCGCTATTTTTTGCGCGCGGATGCCACATCGGGGTCGGCATCGGCGCTGGCCTGTGACGGCGGCAGCTATGTCCTGGCCACCGGGGCTGCCACGGGCATGGGGGATCAGGGTGTGGTCCTGCTCTCCTCGGTTGACAGCTTCCAGGTTCTCTATGGTGTCAACGACGGCACGGCTAGCGGTTGTGAGCCCACCCGTTTCGTCACCGCCACCCAGTTCAAGGCCTTGGGCGGTACGCCGGCCATTGTGGCCATGAAAGTCGGTGTGCTGGTCCGGTCACAGGATTCAACCGGCACTTTGCCGGCTTCCCCGGCCTTCCAGATTCTGGACAAGTCGGTGGCTTCATCGGCAGTCCCGGTCGACGGCAGGGTCCGCCGGCTATTCACGGCATCGATGGCGATGCGCAATTCGACACCTGATTCGTGCAAGGTATGGGGGTGACTGTGAGCTCTGGAACTTTGTGTCGTCCGGGCGCAAGAGCCTTGATCCCGATCGGGTCCCGGCGGCAGCGCGGCATGACGCTGATCGTGGTCCTGTTGGTGCTGATCGTCATGACCCTGCTGGGTATATCGGCTATGCGCATGGGCTTGTCCAGTCTGAGCGTGGCAACCAACAGCCAGGTTGGCAATCTGCTGTACGAATCGGCTGACGCCGGCCTGTTCCATCTGGAGCGGACGGCCATGCAGAATGTGACCGCAGCCTTGCAGCCCGGCGGTGTACTGGCGACCAACTCGGAAGATGTCTTTTGCCTGAAGCCTAAGAGCGGTAGCGTGGCCCTGGTTGCCGGTCGTTGCGACAGCGCCCAGGCAGGCGACTTCATGAGCAGCCGTAACGCGGCGCTGACCCAGGTGCATGTTATCAACAAGGGGTCTTTTGACGAATTCAGCCAGAATGCCACCATGCTGATTGGTAGCGACTCGTCCATCCGCCAGTCCACGAAGATCGAGGTAACCGTGGCGTCAACGTCCGTCCTTCCCGGGTTCGGTTCGGCGACCACAGGCACCATTAACGGTTGTCTGGCCAATACGGGGGATGACTCTCGTCGCAGCGGCGCAGGCGCCGATAGCTATGAAGTCGCTGATCCTGCAGTGACAACAGTATCGGAGTGCCTCTCGGCAAACGGCGGTGTGTATTCGACACTGCTTGAAGATTTCGAGATCACCAATGAACGCAAGTAAATTTCCATTGCGCGTGCAAGCGGGGAATATCATGAGACATGATCTTAAAATGAAAGCGCTATCAGCAATGGGCGCTTTCGGAGTTGTGACGTTGGCGGCGGCGCCCGTCTACGCCAGCGATACCGAAGTCTATGTGCAGACGGCTTCGGCAAGCTCCAGTACGGCGCCTACCCTGATGATGGTGTTGGATACCTCGGGCAGTATGGACTGGTGTATGACGAGCGACAGCACCTGTAACTCGCCAAAACGGCGTGTGGATGTGCTGGCCTCCGCGATGCGCAAGATCCTGTTGGGTGACAGCACGGCGTCTCCGGAAATCAAGCCGGCTCCCGGTTATGTCAAAATGGGTTTTTCCCGTTTCATTCCGGCAGCCAATAAAGGCGGTTGGGTACGGTATCCGTCACGGCCGCTGGATGCTTTTGTCGAGATCAATCCCAACGGGGATGTGACATCGGCGGGCGCTACCGGAAATGATGATGCCGTACAACCTTTGTCCGGTGTGAGTGTGGCTACCGGTACGGAGTTGCTGGTAGGCGGCCTCCTCAATCAGAGCGCCGGGTTCCGCTTCACCAACCTGTTGGTGCCCAAAGGGGCCGAAATCCGGGATGCCTACATCCAGCTGACCGCCAAGGCGGCAGACAGTACGCCTACCTCCTGGAGGATCAGTGTCGAGAACTCCTCGACGCCCTCCGATTTTGCAGCAACGTCAATAGGCTCAAGAACCTACGGGATCTCAACGGTTGCGGATATTCCCGCCTGGGTAGCCGGGGGCACCTATCAGGTACAGGTCAAGGACCTGGTGCAGTCGATCACCGACCGTAGTGATTGGTGCGGTGGCAACAGCATGGCATTCAAAGTCGCTGACATGAGCACGATTTTGCAGACCCGGCGCGCCTATTCCTTTGAAGGGGCGGGCACAACGGACGCCTATAAGCCGAAACTAGTTGTCAATTACATTGTCGACCCCAAAAAGACCGACAGTTGCATCAAGCTAAGCCGTACCGGCCGTTCCTACCCGGTCATGAGCGACTTTGACGATGTGCAGTGGTTGGGCGGTGCCGGCGTGCCGACGATGAGTCAGAGTTATCTGACTCCGAATTTGATCAATAATTCCAACGTGCGCACGACAGCAGCCGTGCGTCTGCAAAATGTCGGCATTCCCAAAAACGCCACCATTACCAAGGCGGAACTGGTCGGCACGGTGCGCAGCGCCATCACCACCAAGCCGACACTGGTTACCGCCTACAATGTGGATAATTTCCCCGCGATCTGTACCGGCAGTTCCAAGTCGCCGACATGCACCAACCCCACCTCGGCAGTGTTTACGGCGATAGAAGTCCCCTCGGGTACGTATGCAGCCGGTTCGCTGTACAAGGCTGATGTCAAGACCATGGTGCAGAGCGTCGTTAACCGTTCCGGTTGGGCCTCCGGCAACGCCATGGGCTTCCGTCTGACCAACTCATCGACAGCCAAGGCGGATACCGGTTCGCTTGAGCTCTTCGATGCCAACAAGGACTTGTCGAAAGCGTTTTCCCTGATTGTCGAGTGGACAGAAACGATTACAAACCTGTCCCAGCTGCGTACGGTGCGCGATGACCTGTTGGCGGAAATCACCCCGGCCGGCTTGGCTGTTGATGGTGGAACACCGTTGGGCTCCGCCTACGCCGAAGCGTCCCTGTACATGTATGGCATGCATACTTCCCACGATAACCAGGGCGAAGAAGCCTACATCGACCCCCGTACGGTTGACAGCAACAGGGACTATATTTCGCCGATCAAGACGGACAACAAATGCGGCGCCAACTATATCTTCATGTTGACCGACGGCGACCCCAATGACCTGGCAAACGTTCAGTCGACGTCCAAGCAAATTCTCGGCCGTACGTGTTCCAATGAAGCGTCAGCCTCCGGTAACGGCAAGCAGTTGAACTGGTACTGCATGTTCGATCTGGCGCAGTACAACGCATCGCCAAACAACCGTTTGGGTGTCCGCTTGCGCACCAATACCGTACTGTTCGGACCGTTGGCCACGGATGCTGCGGCCAACCTGAAGAAAATGGCCGATCTTGGTCAGGGCAACTACTACAAGGCCGGCGATGAAGCCGCCCTGGTGACGGCGCTGAAAGAGACGCTGGACTCGCTCATCAGCGCGGGCAACAGCATCGCGGCTCCCGGTGTGGCGGTCAATCAACTCAACAAGCTGACTCACTTGGATCAGCTTTATTACGCTGCATTCGACCCTGAACCGCAAAAGTCTCGTTGGGAAGGCAATCTCAAGCGCTATCGGCTGGATCTTGCCAATGAGCAGATCAAGGATGCTGACAATGAAAATGCGGTTGATCCGGCAACAGGCTTCTTCCGCGATGGCACCCGCAGCTACTGGAGTCTGGTTGAAGATGGCTCCAAGGCTGTCGATGGCGGTGCAGCTGCGCTGTTGGTGCCTAATCAGCGGACTCAATATACCTACCTGGGGGCGCTGACAGCCAAGAATCAGGCTTTGACCAAGATTGATCTTGCCAGCAGCACCTTCAACACGGCCGCCAAGCCGATGACAGGCGCATCAACCGATGTCGAGTACCAGAACCTGATGTACTGGTACCAAGGCTATGTGGTTCCGAACCTGACGGACTCCATGTCGATCACAACGTCCTCGATTATCCGTAACCGCATGGGCGCCGGCCTGCATTCGAAACCGGCGTTGATCAACTACGGCTACACGGGCACTGCCGCTACAGCGGGTGACCCGGACAATCAGTCTAACTACATCTTCTTCAGCACGTTGGAAGGAACCCTCCATGCCATTGAAGCCAAGACCGGCAAGGAAAAATTCTCCTTCATTCCGGGCGAGAAACTGTCCAGCCTGCGTACGTTGTACGACAACGACATTGCCGAATTGCCGCAGATGGGCATGGACCTCTCGTGGACCGTCTATCGCAAGGACGCCAATTATGACAACCAGATCAGCGGCTCCAGTGACAAGGTGTACATCTACGGCGGCATGCGCATGGGCGGCAAGAATTATTACGCCCTGGATGTCACCAACCTGAACTCTCCGAAGCTGCTGTTCGCCATCAATGGCGGCTCGACCGTCAACAGCAACCGTTTCCTGCGCATGGGTCAAACCTGGTCGCAGCCGGCTTTGGGGAACATTCAGATAGGTTCGAGTGTCAAGACCGTGCTGGTGTTTGGCGGCGGTTATGATCCGCGCCATGAAACCGCGAGCAAGATCTATACGGACAATGATCTTGGCAACCAGTTGTATATTGTCGATGCCTTTGACGGCACCCTGTACTGGAGCGCCAGCGGCACCAGCGCCGACAATCCTTACAAGCTGGTCACCGAGATGAAATACAGCGTGCCGACGGCTCCCAAGCTGGTGGATTTCAACGGAGACGGTCTGACGGATACCATCTATTTCGGTGATCTTGGCGGGCAATTCTTCCGCGTGGACGTGAATAACGGACAGCCGGCGGCCAGCATTGCCAAGCGCGTGCGCCTGCTCGGCAAGTTCGGCCAGACGGTGACCGCCGATGTTGAGAACCAGCGCCGGTTCTACGAACCCGCAACGGCCGCGTTGTTTGAGGATGTGGATAACATCAATGGCGGCCGTCTGTTTGCCGCCGTGGCCTTCGGTTCCGGCTATCGCAGTCATCCGCTGGACAAGAGCACCAAGGATCGTTTCTTCTCGATCCTGGACTTTGATGTGACCCGCGCCGACCTGTTGACCATTGCAGAAAATGACAGCAGCTTGCGGGCTCCGTTGACGGTCAGCGATCTGTCCAAGCTCAGCCTGACCAGTGACGCCGGCGCGGACAAGACCAAGCAGGGCTTCTATATTGACCTGCCGGATGGCGGTGAAAAGAGCATGGCCTCCGGCTTGATCATCAATAACGAGCTGATCTTCACCACCTATGTGCCGACAATGGTTGCCGGTGACAGTTGCACGCCTGTTATCGGCCGCACCAAGCTCTACCGGCAATGCATGCCCTATGGAGGCGTGGGTGATACCTGCGCTTGGGAAGGCGACCGGGTTCAGGATAACGTGATGATGGGCATTGGTGGCGAACCGCAGTACTTGTTCCAGAGCAGCACGAGCGCCAGCGGCACGACGACCATCCAGGGTGGTCTGGTGGTGGGTTCCTCGGTTTTTGATGATGGTGAGTATGAGCGCAGGGTGAAGCGTCTGCATCGCTTCCGCGAAAAGAGAAACTAGCAAACGGGAGTGGGGCGGCTAAAGGCCGCCCCTTTTCCTTGGGCTTCAGGAGTTTGAGATGAACAAAAATAAAGGTTTTACCATTGTGGAAATGATGGTGGTGGTGGTGATTATCGCCATCCTGGCCGGGATTGCGATTCCGCAGTACCAGGCCTATGTCACCCGGGGTAACCGGGGGGGCATGCAGGCGGACCTGATGCAGATTGCCGCGCTGATGGAGCGCTACAAGTCGCAGAACCTCTCGTACAAGAATGCCAGTCTTACGACGCTCTACGGGGGAACCCGTTACCCCAAGAACACCAATCAGGCGGCCCGGTACAACCTGACGCTGACCGTGGATGCGAACGGTATCGTCTGGTCCGTTCTGGCGGCTCCGACGGGCAAGCAGGCCGGAGACGGAGCGATGGAGCTCTGGAGTGACGGCCGACGCTGCTGGAACAAGACCAGCGATGCCGGCTGCGATGAGAACAGCACCTCTCAGGGCTGGTCTACTAAGTAATTTTTCCTCCGGTTTAGGGCGGACAGCTGATCTGTCCTCCCGACGCCGTCTCATGAATGCCGTCCCCGTTCAGATCCCTCGATGTCCTGACGCGTCCGGAACGGCTGACCACGACCTGTCGCCGGTATCTGGGGGTGCTGTCCTCCGGGCAATACGTGAACGTCCCGTTCCCGGCATACGAGGTTCCGAAGCTTTCGTATGTCAGCACCTTGCCCTGAAAGCCCTTCCAGGCCAGGCGTGAAGGCGAAATTTCAAGCGGCGTATAACCAAGGATATCCTCATTGACGGTGTGGACCCCGTTACGGTCAATATCCACAAACCGCAATACCCCGCGCGCCCATTCATGATCGCATTGACGTCCGTCGCTGCTGCCGCACAAAGTGATGGTGCGATGGGTGCCTAACGCCTGGGTACGGCTTTCATTACAGAGCTGGAGCAGTTCCGCCGTTACCCGGCGCGCCTCCAGGGAGCGCATGAGTTCGCTGAAGGCCGGTACTGCATAGACAATCAGGCAGGCAGCGATGACAATAACGACCAATAGTTCCAAAACAGTCCATCCGTGACTTTTCATGGGAATTCCGAATTTTCAACGCCATCCTGGCGGGCGCCGTATTTTAGGACGCTGCAAGGGGTAGTCAAGAGATCATGAAGACAGTTATTTGTGGCGGCGGAGTCATCGGCTTGCTGACCGCCAGGGAGTTGGCGCTGGCGGGGAGGGAGGTGATTGTGCTGGACAAGTCCGCACCCGGAAGGGAGTCGTCATGGGCAGGAGGAGGCATCGTTTCACCGCTTTACCCATGGCGCTACCCGCCGGCGGTAACGGCCTTGGCCTCACAGGCCCAGCGTCTGTACCCCGACCTGGCTGTCGCCCTTTTCCGGGAGTCGGGCATTGATCCCGAGCTGGTACAGTGCGGCATGTTGATGCTGGATGCCGAGGATGAGCGCGATGCCATGGCATGGGCAGCAGAGCAGCATAAATCCGTGAGCCTGTTCACCGGAGCGGATTTGCAGGGACGATTCCCGTCGCTGTCGGGCTTTTCGAGGGGCATCTGGCTGCCGGAAATTGCCAATATCCGGAATCCTCGGTTGTTGCAGGCCTTGCTGGTATCACTGCGTGGGCTGGGAGTACGGATAATTGAAGGAGAGGAGGTTACGGGATGGCGGCGCCAAAACGGCCGGGTCACCGCAGCGCGGACGCGACAGGGAGACCTGGTGGCGGGAGATGACTTCGTGATTGCGGCCGGAGCCTGGTCGGCGGAGTTGGCGTCGGGTCCGGTACCCAGATTGCCGGTTCGTCCGGTACGCGGGCAAATGCTGTTGTTCCGGGCGGAGGCTGACATCCTTGCCAGCATTATCCTGCATCAGGGGCATTATGTGATTCCCCGCAAGGACGGCCATATTCTCTGCGGGTCCACACTGGAGGAAACAGGATTTGACAAGTCCACGACGGCAGATGCGGCGGTAAAGTTGCGGGAGGTAGCCTCTCGCTTGGTGCCGCAGCTTGCCGGGCAGATGCCGGTTGCACAATGGGCAGGTCTCAGGCCGGGTTCGCCGAATGGCATTCCGTATATCGGAGTGTTGCCGGGTGAAGAGAATCTTTGGGTTAATGCCGGGCATTTTCGCAATGGCCTGGTGCTGGCCCCCGCATCGGCCCGCCTGCTGGCGGACCGGATGCTGGGGCGGCCGCCACTGGTTCCGGCTGCGCCCTATCAGCCCTGATCAGGCTTCGGAGTCGTCGCCGGAGTCATCGTCAAGTCCCAGCTTCTTCAAGCGGTAACGCAGGGAACGGAAGGACATGCCCAGTTTTCGCGCCGCCGCTGTCCGGTTCCAGCGGGTTTCATCCAGCGCCTTGAGAATCAGGTTCTTTTCCACCGTCATCAGGTAGTCCTCCAGCGAGTCGCCGGAGGCGGCCGGAACTAGCAAGGGGATCGACGGGGTGGTGTTCGATGGCTCCGCGGACTCAGCCGTGTCAGCCCGGGCAACCTCCTGCAATTGCAGGTGGCCGGGCAGAATCTGGTTGCCTTCGCACAAGGTGAGCGCGCGCTCAAGCGTGTTTTGCAGTTCCCGGACATTACCCGGAAAGGGATAGCTGGTGAGGATTTCCTTGGCGGCGGCGCCGATGGCGGGTTGTCGCACGCCCCAGTCGGCGCTCAACCGTTTCAGGAAGGTTTCGGCCAGATAAATGATGTCCGATCCACGCTCCCGCAGCGCCGGTATACGAACCTGAATGACATTGATGCGATAGAACAGGTCCTGACGGAAACGCCCGGCCGCGACCTCGGCGGCCAGATCCTTGTGGGTGGCGCTAAGGATGCGGACGTTGACCGGAATTTCCTTGGCATGGCCAACCGGCCGTACGGTCTTTTCCTGAATGGCTCGCAGCAACTTGACCTGCATCGCCAGCGGCAGATCGGCCACTTCATCCAGAAACAGCGTGCCGTTATGTGCGGCCTGGAACAAACCCTGCTTGTCTTCGGTCGCACCGGTGAAGCTGCCTTTCTTATGCCCGAAAAACTCGCTTTCCATCAGTTCACTGGGGATGGCGCCGCAATTGACCGGGACAAAGGGTTGGGCGGCGCGGGGCCCCCAGTCGTGAATCAGGCGGGCGACCACCTCCTTGCCGGTGCCGGACTCGCCGCTGATATAAACCGGAGCCTGGCTGCGGGCCAGTTTGCGGATCGTTTCCTTCAGTTCCAGAATAGGGGGGGACTGGCCGAGCAGGCGCGGGTCGTCTTCCATGGGTGAGCTGGCGGGCTTGGCGGCGGAGAGTTGCAGGGCGTTTTGCACCAGTTCCCGTAACCGTCCCAGTTCAACCGGCTTGGAAACAAAGTCGAAAGCGCCGGCTTTCAGGGCGATGACAGCGGTTTCCAGACTGCCGTAAGCGGTAATCACCGCGACCGGGATATGCGGGTGACTCTTCTGGATGTGCTGAATCACATCGATGCCGCTGCCATCAGGCAGGTTCATGTCGGTCAGGCATAGGTTAACCGGATTGGCCGCCAGCAGTCCCAGGGCGCTGCCGACACAGTCTGCCAGGAGGCAGTCAATCTGCATCCGTTGCAAGGTGATTTCCAGCAGTTCTCGGATGTCGGGTTCATCATCAACAATCAGGGCTAGCGGTTTCATTATTAGATAAGCCTGTCGGGATGTGAAAAGGATATGCGGAAACACCCGCCGTTATCCAGCGGGATGTAATCCAGATGCGCCTGATTGGCTTCGCAGAGTTCGCGGGAAATATACAGGCCCAGGCCGGTGCCGCTCTTCTCGGTGGTGTAAAAGGGTTCAAAGAGGTGTTTCTGATGCTGGGCGGGAACCCCGACGCCGCCATCCTGGACATCCATGTAGGGTCGGTTGCTGATCGGGTCTTCCGCGCAGAAAATCTTGACTGTGGCGCAGTTATTGAGCTTGCCATGATGGATGGCGTTGGATACCAGGTTGGTGGTGACCTGATACAGTTGCTGCGGATCAAAGCGGACCATCAGCTCAGGATCACAATGTCGCTGGACTTCAATTTCCGCGTGGATGTGACGCATGTCCTCAATAAAAACATCCAGCCAGTCATTCAGGTTCAGCAGTTCCGGAAGTGAGCGGTCTCGCCGTGACAGCTGCAGGATGCTTTCGATGATGCCGTTCACGCGCAGGCAATGCTGCTGGATGATGGCCAGCAATCGCTTGTCCGGTCCGGCAATGTCCGGTGACTCCGCCAGTAGCTGTGCCGCATGACTGATGGCGCCCAAAGGGTTACGTACCTCGTGGGCGATGCTGGCGGTCAGCCGGCCCAGCGAGGCCAGTTTCAGTTGTTGCGCCTTCTGGATCATCAGCGCGGTATTTTCCATGAAGATCAGCGTAACGCTGCTGGGAGTTCGCTGACCCAGGTTCATGAAGGAAACGTTGAGTTCCGGATAGCCGGGCTGGTTCTTGAAAACCAGCGGCCGCGACATCTGGTGCTGCTGCCAGGCCACCAGTCCGGTATCGAGGAGGGCGGAAATCACCTTCAGGTTGACGCCGACAAACACGGTCTCCACCCCCAGCAATTGCCGGGCCGCGTTGTTCATCAGGATCAGCCGCCGCTCACTGTTGACCACCAGGATTCCGGTATGCATCCGCTCGACAATCTGCTCGTTCAGTTTCTGCAGGTTGGCAATCTCTTCCGAACGCAGCTGCGCCAGCGCTTCCATCTGCCGGAAACGCTGGCTGATCAGCTGGCTCAGCAGCGCGACGGTAAAGAAACTCAGGCCGAGCAGCGAGGATTGCGCCAGGGTGCGCAATGTCATGCCGTTCGCGCTGTCCAGTACGGAGTAGAACTGCTCGTAAAGCACCGATACCGTCGCCACGGCAGCGATCAGCGTGCCCTGCTTGCCCGGCAGCAGGATATTGCCGGCGGCGACAATGACCAGGTACAGCATGCTGAGCTGCACGGTCGGGCCGCCGCTGGCATGCATGATGACGGTAATGACGAAAATGTCGGTCAGGGTCAGCAGCAAGCCCTGGAAACGGGGTTCGGTGCGCAACTTGCCGGTCAGGATCAGACTGAGCGTGCACAAGGCCAGATAGCTGAGACTGGTGACGATATACAGGTGCGGATTGCTGGCGCCCATCAGCGGTGTGTTGGGCGTGATGGCGAACAGGATCACCAGCAGTGCGGACAGCACCAGGCGGTAGTAGACATAGACGCGCAGGACCTTCCAGTCGTTATCGCCCTCGGCGAATTCCAGGGCCGTGGTCATGGTTTTCGCCGGGACCAGGCGTCACGGTGCGCCTCGGAGCAGAAGTAGTAGCCTTGCGAGCGGCAACATTCGCTTTCCGGGATGTTCAGGCCGCAATAACCGCATTGCCGCATCGGGGTGGCGGCCGGTGGCATGTTCTCCGGTTTCGTGCCGGATTGACCGATTGCGCGCCGGATGAAGGAAATCACCAGCCAGACAAGGGCTGCCAGGATAACAAGACGGAGCAGGGCGCCCATCGTGGCCTCTCTTCGGTCTTTTTCAGGGGGTCGCGCTAGTCTATCCTATGCGCTTTCTGCTGCAAGCCGGTAAATGGATATGTCATTGTCGATCGCAATCGCCCAACACAACTTCTGGGTCGGGGATATAGAGGGTAATGCCCGCAAGGCCGCCACACTGGCGGAGGAGGCCAGGCAGCAAGGAGCCGACATCATCCTCTTCCCGGAGTTGGCCCTGACGGGATATCCGCCGGAGGATCTGCTGTTGCGTCCCAGCCTGGACGTGCGGGTAGGCGCCGCGTTGGCGCTGCTGACCCGGGTTGGCGGCATCCTTATAGTCGTCGGTTACCCCAAGCGGGTGGACGGGACTCTGTTCAACATGGCAGGCGCTTGGCTGGACGGGGCGTGCCTGATCGAATATGCCAAGCAAAAATTGCCGAATTATCAGGTCTTTGATGAAAAGCGCTACTTCGAACCGGGTGAGGACACAGGAGTTTTCTGTTTTCGCGGCGTCAGCATCGGTTTAACTGTCTGTGAGGATGTCTGGCATGCCGCGCCTATCGCCCGGCTGAAAGACGCCGGTGCGCAGCTGGTGCTGAATCTGAATGCCTCGCCCTTTCATATCAACAAGCAGGCCGAGCGCCTGAAAACGCTGGAGGATCGTTGCCGGGAGTCTGGATTGCCCGTCCTCTATGCCAATATGGTTGGTGGCCAGGACGAGCTTGTATTCGATGGCGGTTCCTTTGCCATGAATGGCGACGGATCTGTCATGGCCGAACTGCCGCTCTACGAGGAGCTCACCCGGTTGGTGCGGTTTGATCCCGCCACCGGACGGTTTGCCCCCGATGTCCGCGCTGAACCGATGTCAGTCGAGGCCTCGGTCTATCGTGCCCTGGTGGTCGGTGTCCGTGACTATGTCGGCAAGAGCGGCTTTCGCGGGGTAGTGCTGGGATTGTCGGGAGGCATCGACTCGGCGCTGGTGCTGGCCGTGGCGGCGGATGCCCTGGGGCCGGACCGTGTTCAGGCCGTGATGATGCCCTATCACTATACGGCCGAAATGAGTCTGGAGGACGCCGAGCGCGAGGCCGCCACGCTGGAGGTGGGTTATTCCGTGCTGGCGATTGCCCCGGCCGTGGAGGCGGTCCAAGGCATCCTGGAGCCTGTCTTAGCCGGATTACCCCGCGACAAAACCGAGGAAAACCTGCAGGCGCGAGCCCGTGGTATTTTGCTCATGGCCATTTCCAACAAGAAGGGCTGGCTGGTGCTGACGACCGGTAACAAGTCCGAAATGGCGGTCGGTTATGCCACGCTCTATGGCGATATGGCAGGCGGTTTTGACGTGCTGAAGGATGTTCCCAAGACGCTGGTATTCCGTCTGGCCGAATACAGGAACAGTTGTGAAGGGCGCGAAGTGATTCCCCAGCGCGTCATTGACCGGCCGCCATCCGCCGAGCTGGCGCCTGACCAGAAAGATGAGGACAGCCTGCCGCCCTATGCGGTGCTGGACGCTATCCTGGAGCGTTACATTGAACGGGACTGGAGCGCGGAAGACATCGTCGCTGATGGTTTCGATACTGAAACGGTCTATCGGGTGCTGCGCATGGTGGATTTCAACGAATACAAGCGCCGGCAGGCAGCGATCGGACCGCGCATTACCTGTCGCGGCTTTGGTCGAGACAGGCGCTACCCGCTGGTTAATGGCTGGAAACCGGGGGTTTAAGCGCGACAGTTCAGTCGCGGGAAAACCAGCCGAGAATGCTGCGCTTGGGGCTGCTCTCCTTGGGAACACGGATGACAACGGTGCCGGAGAGCCGGTCATGCCAAGCTAGCCCCCGGCCGCTGAAGACCGCCCAGAGGTAATTGCCCAGAAAGCCCAGGAATAGGCTGAGGGCAAACGCCCCGGCGTGATGAAAGACCAGGCGCGAAGCCAAACCGCAGAATGCCGGCAGGATGATGGCGGCAGCGCAGCGGCCAAAGGAGTCACCCCAGCCCGGCAGGCTGCCGTCCGGGCGTATGACCCTGATGCGCCAGGTCTGCATGCCCAGGGTTTGTCCGGCCTTGCGCCAGAAATAACCGTAAAAGGTCCAGGTAGTCAGCACCATCGCCGGGAACAGCACCAATTGACGGATGGTGTCCGGAAGAACCGTCGCCCTATGGGCGCTGGCGGCCTCCTGGGGCGTGGCGATACCGACGATCAGTCCGATAACAATCGCGTTAAGCGCCACGATCAGCAAGGCATCGTAGACGGCGGCGGCCAGACGCGGGCCGATCCCGGCCAGTTCAACACGAGGTTGTGCCGGAGCGGGAGCTTCGGGGATGTCCTGAATCTTGCGTTTGCGGGATTTTTTTGACATGAGGGGGGATGCCATGGTGCCGAAAACAGGAATCGAACCTGCGACCTACTGATTACGAATCAGTTGCTCTACCGACTGAGCTATTTCGGCATGACCGGAATGAGCGTGTGATTTTAGCGGTCGATGTACAAAAAACAAGTGTGTTGTGGAAGGTATTTTGCTATATTTCGCGGCCTTGTTGCGCCTGGCTCCGACGAAGCGACTGTCGGGGTAGGCCAAAAGAATGGTCGTGCATCGTTCCTGCTAAAGACCTGTGGGTTGACGCAGGGGGGCGAGGCCCTACTCACCACTCTTTTTCCGAGAATCATCATGAAGGCTGATATCCATCCGCGTTACGAAGAAATTACCGCCACTTGCTCTTGCGGTAACGTCATTCATACCCGTTCCACCATGGGCAAGAATATCCATCTGGACGTTTGCGGCAAATGCCACCCGTTTTATACCGGTCAGCAGAAGGTGGTAGACACCGGTGGCCGCATTGACAAGTTCAAGCAGCGCTTCGGCGTGCGCGGCGCTGTCAAGAAGTAACAGCGCGCCTGCCCTTTTCGGGCGTCGGCAGACCGAAAGCCCCGCTAATGCGGGGCTTTCGCGTTTCCGGATTCAGAAAATATCTTCAGGCTTGGCCTGGGGGGTGGGGGCGGACTGACCGGGGGCTCCCTCGCTGGGTGTGGATTCGCCGTCAGCGGTATTCTCGGCGCCGTTGCCGGCGTTGGCCGCAGCTGCCGGGGCGCGAGCGGACGGCATGCCTTCCGGCGGCGTAAGCCATTGATCCTCGGTGCCGGTCAGAGCCTGCTTCATGAATCCGGTCCAGATCGGCAGCGCAGCGTATCCGCCGTACTCAAGCCTGCCCAGCGGAGCAGGATTGTCGAAGCCCACCCAGGCTATGGCCACCATTCGCGGACTGAAGCCCGCAAACCAGGCATCCTTGGCATCATTCGTGGTACCTGTCTTGCCGGCAATATCGCTTCGCCCCAGGCTCAGTGCGCCGCGCCCGGTGCCGTGCAGGATCACGTCACGCAGGATATTCGCCATCTGGTATGCGGATTTCTCTCCCATGACTCTTTTGGCGGGGGTGAAAAACGGCTCAGGGGTGGCCGGGGAAGGCGGGGGGCTTGCGGCGGGGTCGCTGGTTGTAATCTGCGATCCTTCGCCGGTAATCTCGATCGGTTGTTGCTCGGAAGCGGGTGGGGCGGGGCGGTTGCATTCACGGCAAACCTGAACCGGGTTGGCGGTAAACAGCACTTTGCCCTGGGCATCTTCAATGCGTTGGATGAAATAGGGATTTATCCGGTAGCCGCCATTCGCTATGACCGCATAGGCAGTGGCCATTTGTACGGGTAAGACCTGGGCTGTACCCAGTGCCAAAGTCAGGTTCTTGGGCAATTCCCCGTCAATAAAGCCGAAGCGGTCCAGATACATCCGGGCGCGTTCGACGCCAACCGCCTGCAACAGGCGGACCGAGACCAGATTGCGTGACAGGTAAAGCGCCCGGCGCAGGGTGATCGGTCCCATGAATTCGCCGTCTGAGTTACTGGGCGACCAGTTGCCAATTGTCAGCGGGGCGTCATTGATCATGCTGTTGGGGGTATAGCCGCGCTCAAGCGCCAGGGTGTAAATGAATGGCTTGAGCGTGGAGCCGGCCTGGCGCCACCCCTGAAGGCTGC
Source organism: Fluviicoccus sp. (assembly GCA_036273075.1). Lineage (GTDB taxonomy): Bacteria > Pseudomonadota > Gammaproteobacteria > Pseudomonadales > Moraxellaceae > Fluviicoccus. Next base: position 30,986 of record DASUIL010000083.1, read on the forward strand.
GGTTGAACTGGCTTTGTCCATAGTCAAATCCGCCAGCCAGCGCCTTGATGGCGCCATTCTCGGGATCCAGGGCGATCAGTTGGCCTTGCACCGCCGGAATTTGCGAAAGCACCCAGTTGCCGCCGGATTTACGGACACGGATGATGTCATCCACATCCACGATCTGTCCCGCCTTTGACGGATAGTTGCCGGTGCTGTTGACGCTCTTGTAGGGCCGTGCCCAGGACAAGCCCGCCCACTCGATGCGGATTGAGGTCCCATCCTTTAGTTGTGCGGTCAGATTCCGCTTGCCGACCGAGGTTACGCGTGCAGGCAGCAGTCCCCCGGCTTCACTGAAGCTGGACAAGGGCTCGCCCTTGGCTTCCGGACCACGCCAGCCGTGGCGGTGATCGTAGGCCAGCAGTCCGTCAATCACAGACTTGACGGCCGCATTCTGCATGTCTGACTGCACTGTGGTATAGATACGGTATCCCGCGCCCTGAATGTTCTCGCCAAAGCGCGCGACCAAAGCCGCGCGCACCATTTCCGCTATCCAGGGGCCATAAACCTCCGTCTGGGCGGGCCGGAAATTCAGTCCGGCCGGAGCGGACAGCGCTGCCCGGTACTGTTCTTCATTGATATATCCCAGCCTGAACATCCGGCCAAGAATCCAGTCGCGTCGCTCAAGGGCGCGTTTGGGGTTGACGACCGGATTGTACTTGGATGGCGCCTTCGGAAGGCCCGCAATCATCGCCATTTCAGCGAGTGACAGTTGATTAACATTTTTACCGTAGTAAACTTCAGCCGCAGCACCTATGCCGTAGGCGCGTTGTCCGAGAAAGATCTTGTTCACGTACAGCGCCATGATTTCCTGCTTGCTGAGCGCGTTTTCAATGTTGCGCGCCAGCAGTATTTCGGTGAACTTCCGGCTGAAGGTCCGCTTGGAGGTCAGGAAGTAGTTTTTGGCAACCTGCATGGTGATGGTGGATCCCCCGGACTGGATGGATCCGGTCTGGAGGATGTCGATGATGGCGCGACCCAGTCCTTTCAGGCTGATGCCGCCGTGCTTGAAGAAATTGTCGTCTTCTGCGGCCATGAATGCCTGGACGAATTGCGGAGGTATTTCCTCGTACTTGAGCGGCCGGCTGTGTTTTTCACCGAACTCGCTGATGAGCTTGCCGTCGCTGCTGTAGATCTGCAGGGGAGACTCCAGGGTAATTTCGCGGAGTTGAGCAACGTTTGGCAGTTGCGGGCTTAGATATAAATAGACGCCACAGCCCAATAGTATTAGGCTAAGCATGCCCGCAAACATGGTTTCCACAAGGGTGGGCATGCGTCTGGAGGAAGATTCGTGATGATTCATTGCAGATCGGGGAGTCCAGTCAGGCCTGGTGATAGACACAAAGCGATGGTGGATTATAGCCGCAAGAAGCACTTGTGCGGCAATTGCAGTCGTGTTAAGACTATTACTTAACGCTTTTAGGTATGAATGTGGTGTAAGTCCACATTTTCACTACAAAAATAAAAGGGAACCAATGCCGTGC
>DASUIL010000084.1:0-21649 GCA_036273075.1 Fluviicoccus sp.
GACCGCATCGAAAAAGAAGGCTGACCCGACATGAAATGGATGCGACAACAACTCGATAAAATGGCGCCGCATTTCGAAAAGGGCGGCCGGTACCAAAACTGGTATCCCCTGTTCGAGGCGGTGGACACGTTTCTCTACAGCCCGCCCTCCGTCACCCATGCCGCCGCGCATGTCCGCGATTCGGTTGACCTGAAGCGGATCATGATCCTGGTCTGGATGGCGACATTCCCGGCCATGTTCTTCGGCATGTGGAACGTCGGCAACCAGGCGCTGGGCGCGCTGGCCTTTGCCGCGCAGCATGGTGTCGGCGCGGAGTTGGCGGTTGAGGGCTGGCGTCACGCCCTGATCCCGGCGATTGCCGGATTCGATGCCGGAAATATCTGGGATTGCATGGTTTACGGCGCCACCTTCTTTGTGCCGGTCTATCTGGTTACCTTCCTGGTCGGTGGTTTCTGGGAAGTGCTGTTCGCGATCAAGCGCGGCCACGAGGTCAATGAGGGGTTCTTTGTCACCTCGGTGCTGTTCGCGCTGACGCTGCCGCCCACCATCCCCTTGTGGCAGGTGGCGCTGGGCATCAGCTTCGGTGTGGTGATCGGCAAGGAAGTGTTTGGCGGCACCGGCAAGAATTTCATTAATCCTGCCTTGGCCGGTCGCGCCTTCCTGTTTTTTGCGTACCCCGCGCAAATGTCCGGCGACACGGTCTGGACGGCTGTGCAGGCCCAGTTGTGGAAGCAGGGCGTTGACGGCTATTCCGGCGCCACGGCGCTGGCGCAGGCCAAGGCCGGCGGCTTCGAGCATATGACACACCTGACCGCCTCGGGCATGCAGCCGATCACATGGTGGGATGCTTTTATCGGGATGGTGCCCGGTTCGATGGGTGAGGTTTCCACCGTAGCCATCCTGGCGGGCGGCGTCATCCTGCTGCTGGCCCGCATTGCGTCGTGGCGCATCATGGCCGGGGTCATGATCGGCATGGCGTCGATGTCCTTTGTCTTCAACCAGATCGGCTCCGATACCAATCCAATGTTCGCCATGCCCTGGCACTGGCATCTAGTGCTGGGCGGCTTTGCCTTCGGCATGGTGTTCATGGCCACCGATCCGGTATCCGCCGCCATGACCAATACCGGCAGGCTGGTATTCGGCATCCTGATCGGTGTGATGGTGGTGCTGATCCGCGTGGTCAATCCCGCCTATCCCGAGGGCATGATGCTGGCCATCCTCTTCGCCAACCTCTGCGCGCCGCTGATCGATTATTTCGTGATGCAGGCCAATATCAAGCGGAGGGCCCTGCGCAATGTCTAAAGAATCCACCAGCAAGACCATTCTCGTCGCCACGGTTCTTTCCGTGGTGTGCTCGATCGCGTTGGCGGCGGCGGTCACGCTGCTGAAGCCGATCCAGGACAGCAACAAGGCGTTGGAGAAGCAGCGCAAGATCCTGGCCGCCGCGCAAATCCTGGCGGAAGGGCAGGGCAGTCCCGCCGAGGTCAACAAGCAGTTTGAGCGCTTCCAGCGTTATCTGGTCAATCTGGATACCGGTGAATTCCGTCAGATCAAGGCGGACGACCCCTATGACCAGCGCAAGGCTACCAAGGACCCGAAGCGTTCCATCGCGCTGACGCCCGAGCAGGACATTGCCGGGCTGAAGCGTCGTGCGAACGAAGCCGATATCTACGTGATGCGTGATGCTTCCGGCAAGGCCGAGAGCCTGGTGCTGCCCGTTTCCGGATACGGTCTCTGGTCCACGCTGTACGGCTATCTGGTGGTCAAGAGCGACGCCAATACCGTGACCGGCATTACCTTCACCGAACATGCCGAAACACCCGGACTGGGCGGCGAAGTTGACAACCCCAAGTGGAAGGCCTTCTGGCCCGGCAAGCAGATATACGATGCACAGGGCTTGCCGGTGCTGGGCCTGATCAAGGGCACGGTTGATCCCGCCAAGCCGGAGGCCGTGTATCAGGTTGACGGCCTGTCCGGCGCCACGCTGACCAGCAATGGCGTCACGCATCTGGTGCGCTTCTGGATGGGCGACCTCGGTTACCGCAAGTTCCTGAACAAAGTCCGGCAAGAGGGTATCTGATCATGGCCGAAGAACAACAATCCGTGAAGGAAATCCTGTTTGGGCCGGTGTTCAACACCAACCCGGTCATTTTCCAGGTGCTGGGCATCTGCTCTGCGCTGGCGGTAACCAGCAGCCTGAAGACGGCCCTGGCCATGTCGGTTGGCCTGACGCTGGTGACGGGCTTTTCCAACTTCTTCATCAGCCTGATCCGCAACATCATTCCCAATTCGATCCGCATTATCGTGCAGATGGTGGTGGTGGCGACGCTGGTGATCGTGGTCGACCAGTTCCTGCAAGCCTTTGCCCCGGCCATTTCCAAGCAGATGTCGGTCTTCGTCGGCCTGATCATCACCAACTGCATCGTCATGGGCCGGCTGGAAGCCTTTGCGATGAAGAATCCGCCGGTGATCAGCTTCATCGACGGGATCGGCAACGGCCTGGGTTACTCGGCGCTGTTGATCGTGCTGGCGGTTTTCCGCGAGATACTGGGCTCCGGCACGCTCATGGGATACACCGTGATTCCCACCATCAGCAATGGCGGCTGGTATGTCCCCAACGGATTGTTGCTGCTGCCGCCATCGGCCTTCTTCCTGATCGGCCTGATCATCTGGGCGCTGCGCACATGGAAGACCGACCAGCAGGAAACCACCGAATTCAAGATCGCGCCGCAGTCCAAGGCGCCGACATCCGGTCATTGAGGAAAGCCACATGGAACATTACCTGAGCCTGTTCGTGCGCTCCGTTTTCGTGGAAAACATGGCGCTTTCCTTCTTCCTCGGCATGTGCACCTTCCTGGCCATTTCCAAAAAAATCGAGACGGCCATTTCATTGGGCGTTGCCGTGGTCTTCGTGCAGACACTGACCGTGCCCGTCAATGCCGTGCTTTGGCAATACATGCTGAAGGAAGGCGGCCTGTCCTGGACCGGCATCGAAGGCATTGAGACTGTTGACCTGTCCTTCCTCAGCCTGATGATCTACATCTGTACGATCGCCGCGCTGGTGCAGGTCATCGAAATGGCCTGCGACAAGTATTTTCCGGCCCTCTACAACGCTTTGGGCATTTACCTGCCGCTGATCACTGTTAACTGCGCCGTGCTGGCGGGCGCGCTGTTCATGCAACAGCGCGACTACAACATCCCGGAAAGCGTGGTTTTCGGTTTCGGTTCCGGCCTCAGCTGGGCGCTGGCGATCGTGCTGCTGGCGGCTGTCCGTGAAAAGATGAAATACAGCGACGTTCCTCCCGGCCTGCAGGGGTTGGGCATCACCTTTATTTCCGCGGGACTGATGGCCTTGGGCTTCATGTCATTCTCCGGCGTGCAACTGTAAGCGAGACGAGCCATGTCACAAGAAGCCGTCATTATCCTCAGTATGGTGATGTTCGCCGGTACGGTGCTCGTGCTGGTGGCCTTTATCCTCGCGGCGCGTTCCCGGCTGGTCTCGGTGGGCAGCGTCACGATCGACATCAACGACGATCCCGCCCATCGCATGGAAGTATCCACCGGCGGCAAGCTGTTGCAGACGCTGGCGGATGAAAAGATTTTCCTGTCATCAGCGTGCGGCGGCGGCGGCACCTGCGGCCAATGCCGGGTCAAGGTCAAGTCCGGCGGCGGCGATATCCTGCCTACCGAGGAACCGCATTTCTCCAAGCGCGAGATACGCGAGGGTTGGCGGCTGGGTTGCCAGCTGGCCGTGAAGCAGCCCCTGAGCCTCGAACTGCCGGAAGAGTTCTTCGGCATCAAGCGCTGGGAATGCGAGGTGCTGTCGAACGATAACGTCGCTACGTTCATCAAGGAATTGACCCTGAAGCTGCCCGAGGGTGAGGACGTGCATTTCCGCGCCGGCGGTTACATGCAGCTTGAAGCACCGGCCCATGCCATTGACTACAAGGACTTCGATATCGAGGAGCAGTACCGGGGCGACTGGGAGAAGTTCAAACTCTTTGATCTCCGCTCGCAAACGACGGACACCACCATCCGCGCCTATTCCATGGCCAATTATCCGGAAGAAAAGGGCCTGCTGAAATTCAATATCCGCATCGCCACGCCGCCGTTGCGGCAGTTGCACGAGATTCCGCCCGGCAAGATGTCGTCCTGGGTCTTCAATCTCAAGAAGGGCGACAAGGTGACGGTCTTCGGCCCGTTCGGTGAGTTCTTCGCCCGTGAAACCGAGGCGGAAATGATCTTCATCGGCGGCGGCGCGGGCATGGCGCCAATGCGCTCGCATATTTTTGACCAGTTGAAGCGCCTGAAATCCAAGCGCAAGATTTCATTCTGGTACGGCGCTCGCTCGCTGCGGGAGACCTTCTATGCCGAGGAATATGACCAGCTGGCCAAGGACAATCCCAACTTTGAATGGCATCTGGCACTGTCCGAGCCGCAGCCGGAAGACAACTGGACCGGCCTGACCGGATTCATCCATAACGTGCTTTATGAGAACTACCTGAAGAACCATCCCGCGCCTGAAGATTGTGAGTTCTACATGTGCGGCCCACCAATGATGAATGCGGCGGTCATCAAGATGCTGCTGGATCTGGGCGTTGACCGCGAGAACATCCTGCTGGATGACTTTGGCGGTTGAGCCCGGTCAGGCCGATGGTAATGCGCCGCTTGCCGGTATGTTTGGCCGTCCTTTCCGTGATGGTGACGGCGGGCTGCCAACCCGAACCTCCACAGCCGGTCACGGTTTCCGGCCTCGCTTTTTTCAGCATGCCCTGGCAGGTAAAGGTGTCCCGCTTGCCGCCTGGTGTTACTCCGGAGGCCTTCCGGATGCAATTGCAGCAACGGCTGGATGCCGTCAATTCCGCCCTGTCCACCTATCAGGACACTACCGCGCTGATGCGTCTCAACCGTCAGCCTGTAGGTCAGCCGTTTCAGGCCGACCCCATTCTCTGGCAATCCGTCACGACGGCCATGCGGGTGAGCGAGGCTAGCGGCGGGGTCTATGACATTACCGTCGGTCCCTTGGTCAATCTGTGGGGGTTCGGTCCGGAAGCGGTGCCTGAGCGTATTCCCGGACAGGCTGAAATTGACAAGGCACGACAGCAAGTCGGTTGGCGCTTCCTGGAAATGGATGCCGACAAACATACGCTGACGCGCCGCCGTGACATCCGTCTCGACTTGTCCTCCATCGGTGAGGGGGCGGGGGTGGATGCGCTGGCCGTTGAGCTCGAAAAGGCCGGAATCAGCGATTACATGATTTCCGTGGCTGGTACACTGCGGGTTTGCGGCCGCAAACCGGATGGGGAAAACTGGACCATCGCCATTGAAAGGCCTGACGCGAGCGGCTCCCCCCTACAGTTGCTGAAACTGGAAGGATGCGCGGCGGTTTCCACCTCCGGCGCCTACCGTAACTATCACGAAATTGACGGTGTGCGCTATTCCCACACCATCGATCCGCGCACGGGACGTCCGATTACCCACAAGGGAGTGTCTGTCTCTGTGGTTCTGCCGCGCGGTTCCGCCTCCTTGGCGGATGCCTGGGCCACGGCCTTGAATGCTCTGGGTCCCGACGAGGGCTACCCCTTGGCGGTCAAGTCCGGAATTCCCGCCTACTATATCGAGAAAGGGGAGAAGGGCTTCCTGTCAAGATTCACCCCTGCATTCCGTCCATTTCTGGGAGCGACCGCGCCATGATGCTTTTTCTGATGGCCTTCGCCGTCATCATGCTGATGATTGCCTTGATGGCGATCGGCGTTTGGCTGGGTAAGCGGCCGCCGTTGAAGGGAACCTGCGGCGGATTGAACCGATTTACCGGTGACAAGGAGTGCCCGGTATGTGGCGGAGATGCCGCCAAGTGTGAAACGGCCGAGGCCGTCAAGGAAGGGAGTCAACCGGTCGAGCCGACCGTGAACCACTGGCGGCCCTGAGTCCTTCAGCGAAGCAGGCGGATCGCCTTTTGCGGGAAGTCCGTGATGATGCTGTCCACGCCCATTTCACGCAGCGCCAGCATGTCTGAGGACTCATTGACAGTCCAGGTGGATACCTGCAAACCCGCTGCGTGGGCGCGGCTCACAAGTTCAGGGGTGCAAAGGGTGTAATGCGGACCAATCGACACACATTGCAGGGAGACGGCTAAGCCGACCACATCGCCCGCAAAGTCTTTTTCCACCAGCAGGCCTCTCGGTATATCCGGCGCGGCTTTCTGCATGCGGCTTAAATAATCGACACTGAAAGAAGTGGTTACTGCCCGCGGGCCGAAGCGACGGCAGATGGGAGGCAACTTGTTGACCACCGTCTGGATATCACGCTTTGAGGAGGCCTTGACCTCCAGTTGCAGTTGGGGACTGTCCGGGAATAACGCTAGCACGTCTTCCAGCAGAGGAATGCCGTCTGATTCTGACCAAGAGAATTCGTGTTCGAAGGCATCCCGGTACAGACGGTGATGACAGGCATCCATTTCCCCGAGCTGCAGTGCGGTAAAGGAAGCAACCGGACCGGTGGAGGAGGTGGTGCGGTCAACCGTGCTGTCATGAATGACCACCAACTGACCATCGGCGGAGACCTGGATGTCAAATTCGGCTGAGCGGAGCCCGAGAGCCCGCAAATGCCGGAAGCCGCTCAGGGTGTTTTCGGGAGCCTCGCCCCTAGCACCCCGGTGGCCCAGTATTTCCAAGTTTACTTCACATCAACGCTGAGCGTGGCTTCGCCTTTGCCCGAGGTGGATGCGGGCGCGGCGGGCGCAGAACCCGAGGCGGGCGCGGCCTGATTGACAGTCATGCTGTGCACGACATGTTTGTATTCAAAAACCACCGTGAAATCCTTGTAGATCCAGCGGGTGATGGGGGGCTTGCCGACCGGGCCGGTCTTTTGGACCGGGGCGCCGAACTGCTTTTGGACGGCGGTCATGCTCATGCCTTGCTTGGGTAAATCGGCGGCCATGACCGGGGCGGCCAGCAGTAAAGCACTCAGGAACAGCCAGTTTTTCATGTCGCGCTCCGGCGATTATGTTATATTTTCAGTCATATTAGAGAGTTAGCCGCATTAATTCAAGAACCGTCAAGGTCTTGGTGCGTGCCGGCCTTTTGTACGGGTTTTTCCCGATCCCATTTCTTGCCGAAAGCCGGAAAGCCATGTCTTCCAATACAGTCAGCCGGGCCGGAAAAGTTGCTTATCACGGCCGCAAGCCCGCCCGGGAAAGCAGTGAGCAACGACGGATTGCCATTCTCCAGGCGGCCCTGCGGGTCATGGTTCGCGACGGCGTGCGCGGCGTCCGGCATCGCGCTGTCGCCCAGGAAGCGGGTGTGCCGCTGTCCGCGACCACATACTACTTCAAGGACATCCACGACCTGCTGGCAGACGCGCTTACCCTGTATGCCCGCGACGTCATGGAAAATGTCGTCAATCCGTTCTGGGTGCGCGTGCGAGAATGGCTGTTTGTGACCTTCCCGCTCTATTCCGGCACGGATATTCGCGCCCAATTGCCCACCATCGTCGATTTCGCGGTCAGCAACGCAGTGGACGACATTATCGACCGGCTTACGCATCATCGCGAGCGCCTCATGGTCGAGCAATCCTTCTGGTATGCCATCCTGCAGGACGAGCGCCTGCACGGACTGGGTCTGGATTACAGCCAGGCGGTACTGCGGGATGCCACCCAGATGCTGGCCTTCATCGGTGTCGAACAGCCCGGTAGCGCCGCGCGCCTGATCCTGATGACCATCAAGCAACTGGAGGTCGAGGGGCTGCTGAAACCGCTTGAAAGCCTGGATCGCGAAGCCATGAAGGCCCTGCTGATGTATCAGGTCCGCGCCATCTGCAAGATTTGAAACCTATGCCCCTTGCCGGGAACAGGCGCGTTCATAGTCCCGGCTTCCGGAATCTTTTTCATGGATCAACAGCAATTCTCCCCCGAGCAGCAGGAAATCCTGGCGCGTGTGCAACTGGTGGATGAGTGGAAAACTCCCCTGGCCGGAGCCTTCCTTTCCCCTTACATGACGGCGCTGCGGCAGTTCCTGGCCGCCGAACGTCAGGCTGGGAAAATCATCTACCCGCCGCCCGCCGAGTATTTCAACGCGCTGAATACCACCCCGTTGTCGAAAGTGCGGGTGGTGATCCTGGGGCAGGATCCCTATCACGGCGCCGGGCAGGCGCACGGGCTGTGTTTTTCGGTCCGTAAAGGCGTCCGTCCGCCGCCGTCGCTGCAGAATGTTTTCCGCGAAATCCATATGGATCTGGGTATACCGCCTGCCGGACATGGCGAGCTGACTTCCTGGGCCCGGCAGGGCGTCCTGCTGCTGAACAGCGTCCTGACCGTGGAGGCAGGGAATGCCGCGTCGCATCAGGGGCGCGGCTGGGAACAGTTTACCGATGAGGTGGTGCGCGTCCTGAATGAGCAGGGCGATCATCTGGTTTTCCTGTTGTGGGGCAGTTACGCCCAACGCAAGGGACAGATTATCGACACCGACCGCCATCTGGTGCTGAAGGCGGCTCACCCGTCGCCCATGGCCGCCAATCGCGGCGGCTTTTTCGGGTGCCGTCATTTTTCCCAGGCCAACGCCTGGTTGGTCAAGCACGGGCAAGCGCCCATTGATTGGTCCTTGCCGGCATGAAAGAGCAACCCTGCGTCCGTTTTGAAATCCTGCCGGGTCCTTCCGGAAAGTCGGTGGGAGTGGCCTGCCTCAACAGTGAAAAATCCCTGCACTCGCTGAATATCCCCATGATCCGCCTGTTGTATCCGCAGTTGCGGGCGTGGGCGCTGGATGGCGGTATCGCTGCCGTGTTCCTGCATTCGACAGGCGAGAAGGCGTTTTGCGCGGGCGGGGACGTCAAGTCGATCTGTGTCGCCGTGCGCACCAACGGCATCGAGGACAGCACCGCCTTTGACCTGTTCTCGGAGGAATACCGGCTGGACTACCTGATTCATGACTTTCCAAAGCCGATCATTGTCTGGGGTACGGGTATCGTCATGGGCGGCGGGATCGGCCTGATGTGCGGCGCGTCCCATCGGGTCGTCACCGAGACTTCACGGCTGGCGATGCCGGAAATCAGCATCGGTCTTTATCCGGACGTTGGTGGCTCCTGGTTTCTTGGGCGCTTGGGAAAGATCGGGCTGTTCCTGGGGCTGACCGGTGCATCCTTCAACGCTGCCGATGCCCTGCAAACCGGTTTCGCCACGCACGTCGTTGCCTCGGAGCGACGGCTCGAATTCCTGAAGGCGCTGAGTTTGATGTCTTGGGCCGCCGAGTCCTCCGACCATCCTCGACAGGTCTCGGCCTTGCTGGCATCCATAGCGCTCACGGACATCCCTGACGGCCAGATGGCGCCCGTTTCCGCCGCCATTGACGAGCGGATGGCGCAAGAAGAACTATCGGATATCTATGAGGCGCTGATCCTGCCGCATGAGAATCCCTGGCTGAACAGGGCGGCCGGTAATCTGCGTAACGGCTCGCCCACCAGCGCCGCGTTGATATTCCGCCAGTGGCATCACGGTCGTGTCCAATCCCTGGCCGACACCTTCCGGCAGGAGCTGGTATTGTCCGTGCAATGCGCCCGCCATCCTGACTTCATTGAAGGCGTGCGCGCCTTGCTGGTTGACAAGGATCAGCAGCCTCGCTGGTCGCCCGCTAAACTAGCCGAGGTCAGCGGGGAATGGCTGGATCAGCACTACATGCCTCCCTGGCAAGGCGAACACCCTTTATTGCGGCTTGAACACTGGCGGAGTTGAATCATGTCTTTTTATGCCGATCATATTTTCCCTCACGTGCTGGATATCGCCACGCGTCCTTTCTGGCCGCAGCGCAAGGAAGTGATTGGCGAGGCCTACGGCCGAGTGCTGGAGATCGGCATCGGAACCGGCGCCAATCTGCCGCATTACGGTTCCGGAGTTACCGAGATTGTCGGCATCGAGCCGGATGCCGCGATGCTGGACCGGGCGCGCCGTCAGGCGGCGACGCTGGGCCTGAAAGCGCGGCTGACACTCGCTGTTGGCGATGCCCAAGCGCTGGATTTTCCGGATGAGAGCTTCGATACGGTGTTGATGTGCCTGGTATTGTGCACCATCCCCGATCCCCTGAAAGCCTTGCAGGAGGCCCGTCGCGTGCTGAAACCGGATGGCAGGGTCATTTTCCTGGAGCATGTGCGCTCACCGGATGCGGGGGTTGCCCGCTGGCAGGACCGCCTGACCCCGGCCTGGAAAGTGCTGGGCTGCGGCTGTCACCTGAACCGCGATACGGCGGCTACTTTCCGGGAAGCCGGTTTCCGCTTCCAACGCATCCGCCGCTATGAGCACCTGAAGATGATGCGGCTGGGCAGCGCCATCATTCAGGGTACGGCGGTCAAGTAACGGTCATTCCCGTACCTCTACAAGGTAGGGCAAGTCGAGAACAGTCAAAGGCCGGCCTTCCAGGAAAAGGCCTTCCAGTCGGTCATGACGCGCGATGGCCAGCATTTCCACCTGGTTTCCACCCGCTTGTGCGGCCAGCACGACATGTCCGGCCGTTTGTCCTTCGGCATTCAGCAACGGTGTATTGGGTTCGGGGGCGGTTTCCGCCGCCACCGCAAATCGATGCGTCCATTGCTTCAGTTTGCCCCGGAAGTAGAGCCGCGCGACAATTTCCTGGCCGGTATAACAGCCCTTGTTGTAGCTGACGCCGTTCAGGCTGGGGTAATTCAGTTCCTGAGGCTGGAACTGTTCGCTGCCGGCCGTGAGCACCTGGGCTTCGCCGGCGCGCACCTGTGCCAGCCGCCAGTCCGCCAGTCCGCCGACGGCGGCGGCCCCTGACAGCTTCTTCCAGACCTCCGGTAATGCCGTTTCCTCAATGAGCAGCAGGAAACGCCCTTGTCCGGGCAGGCGGGTGATCAGCACGGCGCCCGCATCGAGCACGCCATCCGCATTTTCCGGGCAGTTACCGAACTGGGCGCGAATGAAGTCGGCGGCATTTTCACCCACGACGCCGAGCGCGGCTGTCGCCGGGCTTCCCAGTTGGGCCTTGGAAAAGACGATGTATTTCTGCAAGGTCGTTTTCGCCGTCGCCAGCAGTCCGGCATCCATAACCAGCTGGACGCTGTCCCGCCACAGCATGGCCCGGAAGCTGAGCACCGCCCGTCCTTTCAGGTTGCAATAGCAACCCGGCCGTGAGGTATCGGCGGTAACCTCCCGGAAATCCGTGGTGGTTTGTCCCTGCAGGAATTTGGTGCTGTCAGGGCCGGTCACGGTCAGCACGGCGTCAGACGGCAGCGGAACCAGCAACACGGCGGCATCGGCAGCAGAGGTGGCGTTGACGGACAGGGCAGACCACGGCGTGGACATAGCGTGAACCTCGAAAACGTGAAAAATCCCGGTTTAGATGGGGGACAGGCGGGAAAATGCAAGCAATCGCGGTAGAATAATCAATCGTTTGATGGATGTGAATTCAAGATGCGAGAGTTGACCACTGAAGAGCGCAAGTTGTTCTGGCACGCCCGGCGCGGGCTCAAGGAACTGGACGTTTTCTTTGAACCGTTCATGCGTGATCACTACCTGCAATTGCCGGAAAATGAGCAGCGCATGGTTTTCAAGCTGATGGCGTGCGAGGACCCGGATCTGCTGTCCTGGGTCATGGGTTACGAGACCCCGTCCGACCCCGAAATCAGTCATATCATTGGGGTGATCCATGAGCGTGTGGGACCTCAATAGCGGCATCCGCCGCTCGGTCCTGCTGGCCGTTATCCAGGCTGCTTTCTATCTGGCCGGTGCGCTGGCGATTGGTGTGGCCGAAATGCCGACCGTGATCAAGATTGCCGGATGTATCCTGCTGGCGGCCAGCGCCTGGCTGGCCTGGCGACGCTGGCGGACGCCGGGCGCGCAGTCCGTGCGCGAGCTGAGCTGGATTGGCGACCAGGTGACGCTGGTGCTGGCGAACGGCCAGCGCTTGCGCGGGCAATGGACACATGCCGCCGTCTGGCGCTGGCTGGTGGTGTTGAAGTTCAAGGCCACCGATATCGCTTGGCGGGATGAACTGGTGCTGTTGCCGGATTCCCTTCCGGCGCATGATTTCCGGCGTTTGAAAGTACGCTTGCTGGCGCGGAACTGATCAGCCGATTTCCGGACGCGTGACTGTGAAATCCGGGGGCAGCAGGATGGTGTCCCGGACCACGGCCGAGGTTTCCGGGTAGTCCAGCGTATAGTGCAGGCCGCGCGACTCATGCCGGGCCAACGCCGAGCGGATGATCAGCTCGCCCACCAGAACCAGATTGCGCAGCTCCAGCAGATTGGCCGAGATGCGGTAATTGCTGTAGTACTCCTGGATCTCGCGCTGCAGCAGTTCCACACGGTGCAGCGCCCGTTCCAGCCGCTTGTTGGTGCGCACGATACCCACGTAATCCCACATGAAGCGGCGCAGTTCCTCCCAGTTGTGCAGAATCACCACATCTTCATCCGGATTCCGCACCAGCGATTCATCCCAAGCCCGGCAGGGCGGAGAGGGCGGTGTTGTGGCGATTTTCGATTCGATGTCCTGGGCGGCCGACATGGCGAACACGAAACATTCCAGCAGGGAATTGCTGGCCATGCGGTTGGCGCCATGCAGTCCGGTGAAGGAGGTTTCACCAATCGCGTAGAGGTTGGCGACATCCGTCTGGCCTTGAAGGTTCACCACCACGCCGCCGCAGGTGTAGTGCGCGGCGGGAACCACGGGAATCAGGTCGGTGGTGATGTCTATGCCGAACTCTTTCAGCCGTTCGTACAGCGTCGGGAAATGATGAATGACGAAGTCGGCGGGCTTGTGGGTGATGTCCAGATAGACGCAACGCAGGCCCAGGCGCTTCATTTCATAGTCGATGGCGCGCGCCACGATATCCCGGGGCGCCAGTTCCGCGCGCTCATCAAAGCGCGGCATGAAGCGCTCGCCGTCGGGCAGGCGCAGATAGGCGCCTTCCCCGCGCATGGCCTCGGTAATCAGGAAGGACCGTGCCTCGGGATGGTAGAGGCAGGTCGGATGGAACTGGTTGAACTCCATGTTGCCGACCCGGCAACCGGCGCGCCACGCCATGGCGATGCCGTCGCCGGTGGCGATATCGGGATTGCTGGTGTACAGATAGGCCTTGCTGGCGCCGCCACAGGCCAGAATCACGAAACGGGCGCGGAAAGTCTCCACGCGGCCGCTGGTCTTGTTCAGCACATAAGCGCCAATGACGCGGTTGGGCCCTTCCAGGCCGAGCTTGGTCGTGGTGATCACGTCCACCGCCACCCGGTTTTCCAGCAGCGTCACATGGCGTGATTCCCTGACGCGACTAACCAGCGTGGTTGAAATGGCGTAACCGGTGGCGTCAGCCGCATGAATGATGCGTCGGTGGGAATGGCCACCCTCGCGGGTCAGGTGCAACTGGTCGGCTTCGTCCAAGGTAAAGCGCACGCCCTGGCTGACCAGCCAGCGGATGGCATCCGGTCCGTTTTCCACGGTGAAGGCAACCGCGTCCTCATGACACAGCCCGGCGCCGGCAATCAGGGTGTCCTGGACATGACTGTCCGTCGAGTCGGTTTCATCGAG
The DNA here is from genome assembly GCA_036273075.1 of Fluviicoccus sp. Classification (GTDB taxonomy): domain Bacteria; phylum Pseudomonadota; class Gammaproteobacteria; order Pseudomonadales; family Moraxellaceae; genus Fluviicoccus. The sequence goes on from DASUIL010000084.1 coordinate 13,527, forward strand.
AACGGCGGCGACGCCGCCCTGGGCATAGTACGTACTGGCTTCAGTGAGTTCGGCCTTGGAGAGAACGGCCACGTTCAGCGTGTCCGGCAGCTTGAGGGCCAGGGTCAGACCGGCAGCGCCGCTGCCGACAATCAGTACGTCGTAATCGTATTCGCTCATGGACTTGTCGGTGTCTTGTCATTAAATTGACTCGCGCAGAGTATAGGACAAGCAGTTGCTTGGTAATAGCACAAAGCAGGCCAATGTCCGCCGGATCAACGCATAAAACAGGGGGCGACAATGTTGGAAGAGCAGGCGACAGTCGTTGCGGTAGAACCGGAAGGGCGTGTTTGGGTAAATACGGTTCGCCATAGCGCTTGCGGCAATTGTCATTCCGGCGCCGCCTGCGGCACTTCATCCCTGCTGCCTGAACAGCAAATGGGTGCGCCGCTGGCGGTCAACCCGAATGGTCTGACCCTTGCTGAAGGCGACAGGGTACTGCTTGGTATTCCTGAGGGTACGATCTTGCGGGGATTGTTTCTTTTATATGTCATCCCGTTGCTTTTCATGTCCGGCGGGGGGATGGCCGGACAGGGGCTGGCGGGGGAATACGGAGCTGTCGCCGGCGCGGCGGCAGGCCTGGTGGCGGGTCTGCTCGCAGCGCGGCAATGGACGTCTCAACAACAGCCTGACAAATATTTACCGATTGTTATCAAAAGAATCGCCTCTTAACAAAAGCCTAATGGCGCGTCAGGCCCTGACTGAATAACGTACCCTTGTCCATTCATACCTGACCGGCGGCCCTGATCGGCTTTGCCGGTAGTTTTCATCCGGAGAATAACCAGCATGCAATCCATGCAATTAACCGCGCGCCGCTGGCTGGTGGGCGTGGTCTGCGCCGTTGGCGTACAGGCGGCCTGGGCCGCGACGGCCGTGGTCGACTTTTCCGAACTGGTCGAGCAGAACGCGAAGGCGGTGGTCAACATCAGCGCTTCAGCGAAACCCAACAAGCTGAAAGGCTATGGAAATCAACAGCAGCAAGTACCGGATATCCTGAAAAAGTTTTTCGGCGATGATTTCGGCATGCCGCAACAACGTGACCGCCAATCGTTTGGTTCCGGTTTCATTATCTCGAAGGATGGCTATGTCCTGACCAATAACCATGTAGTGGCGGATGCCGACAAAGTGGTGATCCGGCTAAATGACCGCCGTGAACTGGAAGCGGAAGTGGTTGGTACGGATGAGCGTACGGACGTCGCACTGCTCAAGATCAAGAGTGATGACCTGCCGACGGTAAAGATCGGTAACCCTGACAAGCTCAAGGTCGGACAACCGGTGCTGGCCATCGGTTCACCGTTCGGATTCGACTATTCGGCCACGGCCGGTATCGTCAGCGCCAAGTCGCGCGCCTTGCCGAATGAATCCTACGTGCCATTCATCCAGACTGACGTGGCCATCAATCCCGGCAATTCCGGCGGCCCGCTCTTCAATGCTGATGGCGAAGTGATCGGTATCAATTCGCAGATCTATAGCCGCTCCGGGGGATACATGGGCTTGGCTTTCGCCATTCCGATCGATGTCGCTATGGAAGTGGCGGACCAATTGAAGGCGGGTGGCAAGGTATCGCGCGGATATCTGGGCGTGGTCGTGCAGGATATCGATCGTGATCTGGCCGAGGCCTATGGATTGTCAAAGCCTTCCGGCGCCCTGGTAGCGAAGGTGATTGCCGATACTCCGGCGGAGCGGGCGGGCCTGAAGGAAGGGGATGTGATCACGGCGTTTGACGGTCACGATATCGGCCTCTCTTCCGAGTTGCCGCAAATGATCGGTCGCGCCAAGGTTGGTAAAAAGACCCCGTTGACCGTGCTGCGTGACGGCAAGACGCTGACCCTGACTTTTGAAGTTGCCAGCCTTCCTACCGATGATGACAGCGCCAGCGCCTCTTCCGAGCCGGATATTGCCAGCCTGCAGATCAACATTCGCAGCCTGAATGACCAGGAAAAGGCGCAGTTGAAGGTTGACGGTGGCGTGGTGGTGCTGCAGGTCGCGGATGGCGCGGCGGCGGATGCCGGTATTCGCCAAGGCGATGTTGTTCTTAAACTCAATGGTCAGGCGATCAAGGACACCAAGGAATTTGTCGCCGCCGCCCGCAAACTGCCTGTAGACAAGGCCGTGCCGGTGCTCGTGCTTCGTCAGGGACAGCCGAAGATCCTGGCCCTGCGGATTGAAGGTAAGGACCCGAAAAAGCGCTGAAGACCTCCGGGGCGATGAGATGCGTTGGCGCATCCATCGCTCCGAAAACCCCCTCCATCCGCGCCCAGCGCGTCCCGACAGCAGATACCGCTGGTCAAGTTGAGCAAAAATAGCTAATATTATCAAAGCTGAACAAGCTGACCCGCCAACGTCGGCGGTGCTATTTCCCTGAAAAATAGCCCACATTTACCGCTTTATTTCCCCGTCTTTTTTGCTTAGTCTCTTCCAATGCTGGTAGCAGACAGAACACGATGGCGTGTTCAATGGCTGCATGGCGGCCGTTTGCCTTCACCCAGGTCAACCGGTCCCTCCCATAAAACAGTCAGTTTGCCGCAATACACTGGCGGTAATGATGGTTGCAGGCGCTTACCCAGCGCCTGCGTGTCATTCATAAGTCGCTTCCGAACGGAAAGCGAGGAATTGAAACCATGCAAAATGGAAACATGCTGCAGCAGTGGGGGCTTTCGCAGCTCTCGGCTGAAAATGCGGCCTATGTAGAAGATCTATACGAGCAATATTTGCTCTCTCCACAGTCTGTCCCTGATGATTGGCGCAGTTATTTCGACAAGTTACCCCGCGTTAACGGCCTTGAACAGGACATGCCGCACAAGAATGTGCGCGAACAGTTCCTGTTGTTGGGACGCAACAGCTCCCGCGTCCAGCCGATGCAGGTCAGCAGCGTCAGTACCGAACATGAGCGCCGGCAGGTCGGCGTCCTGCAACTGATTGCGGCCTACCGTAATCGGGGTCACCAGAAGGCCCGCCTTGATCCGCTGGGGTTGATGCAGCGCGAAGCTGTTCCCGACCTCGAACTTTCCGCCCACGGCCTTTCCCGTTCCGATTTCAACACGGTCTTCCAGACCGGCAACCTCGCCATCAACAAGACCGAAGCCACGCTGGGCGAAATGGTCGAAGCCATGGAAGCTGCGTACTGCGGCTCCATCGGCGCGGAATACATGCACATTGTTGATACCGCCGAGAAGCGCTGGATCCAGCAGCGACTGGAAAGTGTTCGCGGCAAGCCGAATTTTACCCCTGAAACCCGCAAACATATCCTTGAGCGCCTGACGGCAGCCGAAGGCCTGGAAAAATTTCTGGGCAGCAAGTATGTCGGCGCCAAGCGTTTCGGTCTGGAAGGCGGTGAAAGCTTCATTCCTCTGGTGGATGAAATCATCCAGCGCTCCGGCGGCATGGGCACCAAGGAAATTGTGATCGGCATGGCCCATCGCGGCCGTCTGAACCTGCTGGTCAATATCCTGGGCAAGAACCCGGCCGACCTGTTTGATGAATTTGAAGGCAAGACCTTCAACAAGCAGGGCTCCGGCGATGTCAAATACCACCAGGGCTTCTCTTCCAACGTGATGACGCAGGGCGGTGAACTGCACCTGGCCCTGGCTTTCAACCCGTCGCACCTTGAAATCGTCTCCCCTGTGGTGGAAGGCTCGGTGCGTGCACGGCAGATGCGGCGCAAGGATATGGACGGCCGCCTAGTATTGCCGGTCATCGTCCACGGTGACGCCGCCTTTGCCGGTCAGGGCGTGGTGATGGAAACCTTCCAGATGTCGCAAACGCGCGGTTACAAGACCGGCGGCACCATGCACATCATCATCAACAACCAGGTCGGTTTCACCACCAGTTTCCGCGATGACGCCCGTTCCACCGAATACTGCACCGACATCGCCAAGATGGTCCAGGCGCCCATTTTCCATGTGAATGGTGACGATCCCGAAGCGGTCTTCTTCATTACACAAGTGGCGCTGGATTACCGCATGCAGTTCAAGAAGGACGTGGTTATCGACCTGATCTGCTATCGCCGCCGTGGTCATAACGAAGCCGACGAACCGTCCGCGACCCAGCCGCTGATGTATCAGGTGATCAGCAAACTGCCGACCACGCGCTCCCTGTATTCCGACCGTCTGGTATCCGGCGGGATCATGACCCGAGCCGAAGCCGACGAGATGGTTGAGGATTACCGTTCCGCGCTGGAAGAGGGGCGTCATGTCGCCAAGGCGCTGGTGCGCCAGCCCAATACCGAGTTGTTCGTGGATTGGAGGCCGTACCTGGGCCATCAGGTGGTGGATGACTGGAATACTGGTTTGCCCGCCGAGCGTCTGACTGAGCTGGGTCTGAAGCAGCTGCAATTCCCCGAAGGATTTGTCCTTCAGAAGCAAGTGCAGAAGGTGATGGATGACCGCGCCCGTATGTACAAGGGCGAGCTGGACCTGAATTGGGGTGCGGCTGAAGTGCTGGCGTATGCCTCCCTGCTGGAAGATGACTTTGTGGTTCGCCTGACCGGCCAGGATGTCGGGCGTGGTACCTTCTCCCATCGTCATGCCATCTTGCACAACCAGAAGGACGACAGCACCTACGTGCCGTTGCAGCACCTGTCGCCGACGCAGCAGCGTTTCGCCATTTTCGATTCGCTGTTGTCCGAGGAGGCGGTGCTGGCCTTTGAATACGGTTACGCCACGACGATTCCCCAGTCGCTGATCATCTGGGAAGCGCAGTTTGGCGATTTCGCCAATGGCGCCCAGGTAGTGATCGACCAGTTCATCTGTTCGGGTGAAACCAAGTGGGAACGTATCTGCGGCCTGACCATGCTGCTGCCGCACGGCTTTGAAGGGCAGGGTCCGGAGCATTCCTCCGCCCGTCTGGAGCGCTTCCTGCAATTGTGCGCCGAGCACAACATGCAGGTCTGCACCCCGACAACGCCGGCGCAAATCTTTCACCTGTTGCGTCGTCAGGCGGTTCGTCCGTTGCGCAAACCGCTGATTGTGATGACGCCGAAGAGTTTGCTCCGCCACAAGCTGGCCGTATCCAGCCTGGCCGAGCTGACCACCGGCGGTTTCCAGACGGTTATTCCCGAGGTCGATGTTATTGATCCTGCTTCCGCAACCCGCGTGGTGCTGTGCGGCGGGAAGGTGTATTACGACCTGCTGGAAAAGCGTCGCGAACTTGGCCGCAACGATGTCGCCATCGTCCGCATCGAGCAGCTGTATCCGTTCCCGGAAGAGCGGTTGATCGAGGTGCTGAAGCCCTATGTCAATGTGGAACATATCGTCTGGTGTCAGGAAGAGCCGATGAATCAGGGCGCTTGGTACAGCACCCGTCATCGCTTCCAGCGCGTGACTGCGGCCTGGAATCCCGCCCGGGAAATCCGCTATGTCGGCCGTCCGGCTTCCGCCGCGCCCGCCTGCGGTTCCGCCTATCTGCATGCCGCGCAACAGACCGCGCTGCTGCATGACGCCCTCAACCTGAACACCCATCTTTAAGTAGAAGGAATAACGAACATGGCTATCGAAATCAAAGCGCCCGTTTTCCCCGAATCCGTAGCGGACGGCACGGTCGCTACCTGGCACAAGAAAGTGGGTGAACCGGTTACCCGTGATGAAGTCCTAGCGGATATCGAGACCGACAAGGTCGTGCTCGAAGTTGTCGCGCCTGCCGATGGCGTGCTGACCAGTATTGCCAAGGCTGAGGGTGATACGGTCCTCAGTCAGGAAATCCTGGCGATTTTCGACACCAGCGCCGGCAGTGCAGCGGCTTCCACGCCTCCCAGCGTCGCGGCTCCCAAGGAGTCTGTCGCTTCGTCGGCAGCCGTTGCCGCTGCGGCTCCGGCCGATCTGGCTCCCGCCGTGCGCAAGGCGGTTGCCGAGAATCAGGTTGACCCCTCGCAGGTCAGCGGTTCCGGCCGGGGCGGTCGCATTACCAAGGAAGATGTGCTGGCGCATCTGTCCGCCGCCGCTGCGACGCCGGTGCCGGCTCCGGCCGCCGTGCCGTCGATCGCCATCAGCACCGCCGTTGGCGAGCGCATTGAAAAGCGCGTGCCGATGACTCGCTTGCGCGCCAAGGTGGCGGAGCGCCTGCTGCAAGCCAGCCAGCAGACCGCCATGCTGACCACGTTCAACGAAGTCAACATGAAGCCGATCATGGAAATGCGCAAGGGCTACGGTGAGCGCTTCGAGAAGCGCCATGGTATCCGTTTGGGTTTCATGTCCTTCTTCGTCAAAGCCGCCGTGGAGGCGCTGAAGCGCTTCCCGGCGGTCAATGCCTCGATTGACGGTGGTGATATTGTCTATCACGGCTATCATGACATTGGGGTGGCGGTATCTTCCGATCGTGGTCTGGTAGTGCCCGTGGTGCGTGATGCCGAGCGCATGAACCTGGCCGAGATCGAAAAGAACATCATCGATTACGGCAAGAAGGCCCGTGACGGCAAGCTGGGGTTGGAAGACATCACCGGCGGCACCTTCACCATTTCCAACGGCGGCGTGTTCGGCTCGCTGCTGTCGACGCCGCTGCTGAATCCGCCGCAAACCGCCATCCTTGGCATGCACAAGATCCAGGATCGTCCAATGGCCGTCAACGGTCAGGTCGTGATCCTGCCGATGATGTATCTTGCGTTGTCCTATGACCACCGCCTGATCGACGGCAAGGAAGCGGTCAGCTTCCTGGTGACGATCAAGGAACTGGTGGAAGATCCCGCACTGCTGCTGCTGGATCTGTAATCGCTGTAAAACCCTTCCTTCTGACGGGGGAAGGGGAACCAGACAGGAAAAGAACACATGTCACGCGAATATGATGTAGTCGTTATCGGCGGCGGACCCGGCGGATACGAATCCGCGATCCGCGCCGCGCAACTGGGCCTGAAAGTGGCCTGTATCGAGAAGCGCATCCATAACGGCAAGCCCTCATTGGGCGGCACCTGCCTCAACGTCGGTTGCATTCCCTCCAAGGCTCTTCTCGATTCCTCGCATCGCTACCATGACGCCAAGCACAGCCTGGCGGTTCACGGCATCAGCACCGGCGATGTCAGCATTGACATCGGCGCCATGCAGGCGCGCAAGGATCAGGTGGTCAACCAGCTGACCGGCGGCGTCGCGCAACTGCTTAAGGGTAACGGCATTGACTGGCTGCAAGGCACCGGCAAGCTGCTGCCGGGCAAACAGGTCGAGTTTGTGGCCCATGACGGCGCAACTGAAGTGGTACAAGCTACCAAGGCAGTCATCCTGGCAGCCGGCTCTGAGCCGATCAACATTCCGGTTGCGCCGTTGGTGGACGACATTGTCGTCGACTCCACCGGCGCGCTGGCTTTCACAGCCGTGCCTAAGCGCTTAGGCGTGATTGGCGCGGGCGTCATCGGGCTGGAACTGGGTTCGGTGTGGGGGCGTCTGGGTGCGGAAGTGACCGTGCTCGAAGCGCTTGATACTTTCCTGCCGATGCTGGACAAGATCAGCAGCAAGGAAGCCTTCAAGATACTGACCAAGCAGGGCCTGAATATCCAGTTGGGCGCGAAAGTCACTGGCTCCAGCGTGGGCAACGGTGTCGTGACGGTTTCCTATACGGATAAGGACGGTGACAAGACCGCCGAGTTCGACAAGTTGATTGTCGCCGTCGGCCGCCGTCCGGTCAGTCGCGATCTGCTGGCTGACGGCACGGGAGTCGAAGTCGACCAACGCGGTTTCGTGGTCGTGGACAACCAGTGCCGCACTTCGGTGGAAGGCGTCTGGGCAATCGGCGACCTCGTGCGCGGTCCGATGCTGGCGCACAAGGCGATGGAGGAGGGCATGATGGTGGCGGAACTGATCGCCGGTCATTACGCCCAGGTCAACTACGACACCATCATCGGCGTCATCTACACCCACCCGGAAATCGCCTGGGTCGGCAAGTCGGAAGACGCCGCCAAGGCGGAAAATATTGACGTCAAGACCGGTATGTTCCCCTTCCAGGTGAACGGCCGCGCCCTGGCTGCCAATGATACCCAGGGGCTGGTCAAGTTTGTCGCCGACAACAAGACCGACCGCCTGCTGGGCATGACCGTGATCGGCCCCAACGCCGGGGATATCGTGCATCAGGGCATGATTGCGCTGGAGTTCGCCTCCAGTGTTGAA
>DASUIL010000085.1:0-10142 GCA_036273075.1 Fluviicoccus sp.
CGGCTTCATGGCCGCCCGTCTGGGTCTGCCCGCCATTCCGGCGCTGGCCGAGACGGTGGCGCTGGCCAAGCAGTTGCTGATGGTGGAAGAAACCGGCGTGCGTGCGCACTTCAGCCAGCTGTCGTGCAAGAGCTCGGTGGAACTGATCCGCATCGCCAAGGGCAAGGGCCTGCCGGTGACCGCCGACGTGGCCATGCACCAGTTGCACTTGACGGACGCGGCGATTGACGGCTTCAACAGCCTGGCGCATGTGCGACCGCCGTTGCGCAGCGAAGCGGACCGGCTGGCGCTGTGTGCGGCGGTGCAGGACGGCACCATCGACGCCATCTGCTCGCATCACCAGCCGCTGAATGCGGCGGCGAAGCTGGCCCCGTTCCCGGCGACTGAGCCGGGCATTTCGGCGCTGGAAACGGTGTTGCCGTTGGGTTTGAAGCTGGTGCGCGACGGGTTGCTGAACGAACACCGCCTGTGGCAGGCGCTGACGGTGACACCGGCGGCGATTGCCGGGATTGCGGCAGGCAGCCTGACAACCGGAGGCGGGGTGGTGGTGGTGGACCCGGAAGCGACCTGGTGCGTGGCGCCGGAGACGCTGACCTCGGCGGGCTTGAATACGCCGTTTTTGGGGATGGCGGTGCAGGGGCGGGTGAAGGGGGTTTATCTCTGATTGAAAGTCCGGGCTTTTCTTCGCCCGGTCCATCCTGTAAAAACGGGGACATGCCTTCAGGTTGAGTACCATGTCCCCGTCCTGTCCTTTCTGTACCCTTCCCCTCGACCGCATTCTGTACTCGACGGACCACTTCACGGTGATCCGTGACGGTTTTCCGGTCAGTCCCGGCCACACGCTGATCATTCCGCACCGGCATGTCGGGTCGCTGTTTCAGCTAGATGAGGCGGAATTCGCGGCGCTGTGGCCGGTGTTACAGTGGGTGCGGGAAAATGTCGCGGCGGAATTTTCGCCGGATGATGTGAATATCGGCATCAATGATGGTCCGGCGGCGGGGCAGACGGTGCCGCACCTGCATGTGCATGTGATTCCGCGTTATCGGGGTGACCGGGCGGACCCGAGGGGCGGGGTGCGGTGGACTCTGCCGGAGAAGGCGGATTATTGGACGAAGCCATGAGCCTCGAAACCTATATCGGCAAGATGTCCCGGTTGCGGGTGGCGACCGCCGCCGGAAGGGCCAGCCCTCACAAGATCTGTATGCTGCTGGCCGTTTTCGATCTGGCCCGCTCCGGCGCACTGACAGAGAACCGGATACGTTACGAACCGGCATTGCTGGAACGTTACCATCGGTATTTTGAAGCCGTCCGCGCTCCCGGGGATCACCCGAATCCCTACTTCCCGTTTTTCCATCTGAGGGGCAGTCTGACGGACAAGACGCCGTCCTTCTGGCACCTGCATCCTTTCGAAGGACGGGAATCCGTTGTTGCTGCGATGGATACAGCACGTTCTCCACGCAACATTATTGACAACATTGCCTGGGCGACGCTGGATGATGAACTGTTTGCATTATTACAGTATGAGGAAACGCTGGAAGCCCTTGCCCAGGCGTTAGCCACCCGCTGGTTTGACCGGGGATTGCAGGATCTGGCTTCCGTGGTGGAGCAGGGCAGACGCATCAGCCGATATGAGCAGTCGATACGCGGGTTGATGATAGGGGCTGCGGATGTTCGCGATATGCCCGCCACCGTGCGTAATCCGGCTTTCCGCAGGGTGGTGACCGAAAAGTATGACTATCGCTGCGCCGCAACCGGTGTCCGGATACTGCTTCCGGATGGAACGGCAATGGTGGAAGCGGCCCATATCCATCCTTTTTCAGAGGGTGCGGATGACGATCCGCGCAACGGTCTGGCCCTGACGCCGGACATGCATTGGGCGATGGACAAGCACCTGATCGCGCCTGGTCCGGACTTCAAGTGGCATGTTTCCAAAGTCGTGGATGATCGTATCCCCGACTTCCGGCTATTGAGTGGATTGAATGGCAGGAGGTTGTTCTTGCCGGATGAGCAGCGCTTTTATCCCAAACAGGACGTGCTGGCCTGGCGACTGGAAAACATGAGGAAGCAATATCTTGATTAACGGGGACGCTCACGTCCCCGTTTAACCTTCACTCCCTTCCGTACAAATCCTCAAACATGGGATACAGCGACGCCATCATCACCGGAAACACCACCAGCAAACCCAGACCGAACGGAATGGCCCCCACCAGAAAAATGACCATCGCCACCAAAGAATAAACCGTCAGCGGCAGCCAGTTGCGCAGGCATGCCATCAGGCTTTCCTTCAGGGCATCAACCGGCGACAGGTTCGCAAAGAAGATCAGCCCCGGCGCAAACCAGTAAGCACCGACAATCAGGAACACCGCCGTCAGGAAAAACAGCAGGAGCACCAACATCATCAGCCCGCCGGAACCGCCCAGCAGACCCGAGAAATTGCCCGCTTCCAGCTGACTGATCGCACTCATGCCGCCAAGACCAATGGCCAGCATGATGATCATGACAATGACCGTCACGACAATCGCCGCCACATACAGCAATGCCATGATCATCAATTGTCCCAGCTTTTCGCCCTTGAATCCCGAAAACATGAGGCCAAGGTCGGTAACGCCGTCGCGGGCATGAGCGCGGCCGAAGGCCAGAATGCCAACCGACAAGGAGGGCGCCAGCAGCATGCCGGCGATCGACCCCAGAATCGGGATCAGGTTCAGGATAAATGACACCCCGGCATACAGCAGCATCGCGCACCCCCACATCAGCGGCGCGTCCTTGAACAGCTGCCAGCCGTTGCTGATCCAGGTGGTGCCGTGGCCGGCGTTGAGGACATGGGCCGGGGCGGCGTACTCAATCTCGCCGGTAGCCGGGCTGAAATCCACGACGGTGGCCGCAGGCGAGCGGTAGGGGTTTTCGGTGTCGGACATGGGGTTCTTCCCTGAATGCATGAAAAAGAGAGCCAGCCTATCCCGGCGCGTGCTGCAGCGTCAACGCGCATCTTCCCATTGCCGGAAAATATGCTAGAGTTCGCACCCCTTGCAGGACAGCGCCTGCAAGGGATGACACCACCCGTCACAGGATGTTACGGAGCGCTTCATGACACGGAACCCGTCTGCCCGCCTTTCTATGGTACTGCTGGTCTTGCTGCCCGGCCTGTCACCGCAATTCCCGGCCCTTGCCGCCGAACCCTTTCCGACCGGTACTTCAACGCAAAATACGTCGCCGGTGACCTCCGGCCCGTGGAATACCGGCAATCCGCCCGCCACCGGCGGCATGTGCCTGTCCCAGAACCTGGGCGATCCCGGCAGCGGGGTGTGTGAAACGCCCCCGGCCGCGCTTCCTTCCGACCAGCCGTCTTCCGCCGTGGGCAATCCGCTGGATGTGATGAGCGGCAACAAGTTCCAGTCCGAAACCGATTTGCCGGCCTTGTCCGGTCCGCTGGGATTGTCGTTTTCCCGCACCTACAACAGCCGCAGCCAGTCACGCGGGCTGCTGGGCCACGGATGGCGGCACGCCTATGAACTGACCTTGCTGGAAACGCGCGACAAGCTCCAGATTATCCAGCCGGACGGTCGGCGGCTGATCTTCGCGCGGACGGCGGACGGCGGGTGTGTGAGTGCGCGGCCGGGCGACGGTACGGTGGAAGCTTCGGCTTCCGGCTGGATCTGGCGTTGGCCTTCCGGGCGCGAGCTGCGCTTCGAGCCGGCTTCCCCGGATCGTCGTTACGGTCGCCTGACGGAAATCCGCGATAACCGCCTGCCCGGCCAACCGGCGCTGACGCTGCGTTACAGCGTTAACGGCAGCCTGCTGAGCATCCGCGACCGGCAGGGGCGGTCGCTGCTGTTCCGTCACGGGGTTTACGGGGCCAATCGCTGGCCGGAGATACAGGTTGAAGGGCCGACGGGCGTCTTTCGCTACCGGCTGGACGGCGACGGCAATCTGCTGACGGTGCAACGGCCCGACGGTGTGCAGCTGGGCTATTACTACGAACCTTTCCGGCAGGGCGGCGATATCCACAACCTGACCGGCAAGGCGTTATGGCGGTCGGCGTCCCGGCAATGGCAGCGCGTGGCGACCTGGGCCTATGACCCCCAGGACCGGGCCGTGCTCAGTGAACATGCCGGTGGTGTGGAACGGGTGATCCTGCGTTTTGATTCGACGCCCGTAGCGCTTGGCACGGACGGCCTGCCGGTTTTCCAGACGGTGCTGACCGACAGCCTGGGGCGGGAAACCCGCTACCGCTGGCAAGTGGCCGGTCAGGACTGGCGCTTGCTGGAAAGCCGGGGCGCGGGCTGCGCCAGTTGCGGCGCGGTGAATCGGCGTTATGCCTATAACACGCTGGGCCAGGTGCGGCGGGAAGAGACGCTGAGCCGCGACGGGGCGGTGCTGAACTGGACGGAGTCGGATTACGATATCCGGGGGCGGTTGACGGCGCGTCGTCAGGGCGGGGCGGGCATTGCCACGGAATTCCAGCGGCTGGCCTACGAGCGGCCGGACTTGCCCTGGGCCGTGACGGCGGTGACCCGGCCCAGCGTGATGCCGGGGCGTCAGGCGGCAATCCGCTATGACTATGACCGGCAGGGGCGGCTGCTGGCGCAGCGGGAAAGCGGTTACAGCCCGCTGGGGGAAGCGCTGGTGCGCGAACGGCGCTACACCCGTGACGCGGCCGGACGCGTGCTGAGCGAGGACGGCCCCTTGCCGAACCTGCCGGATGGTCGCGGCGACATCACCCGCTATTTCTACGACACCCAAGGGCGGCTGGAGCGGATCGAGGGCGTGGGCGGCCTGCAACTGGCGGTTACCGGCCGCGACGCCGTGGATCGCGTGACCGGGCTGGCGTTGCGCAACGGTTCGCGCCGGGAAACCTGGCGGCTGGAATACGACATCCGGGGTCATCTGCGGCAGCTGGACCGTGAGGGGGAAGGGTTGCCGGTCCGCCGTCAACTGTTCCGCTACGACGACGAGGGCCGGATGCTGGCCCGGACCGATGCCGCCGGTCTGGAAAGCCGCTTCACCTACGATGCCGCCGGGCGTCTGCAAAATCTGGTTCAACCCGACGGCCGTTTAGTCCGCTTTGACCGCGACAGCGAGAATCGCCTGCTCTCCGCACAGTGGCGGGGTGGACAGTCGCCCGACCCTTTCCGGCGGCTGGACTGGCAATACACCCGCACCGGTTCCGCCGACCAGACACGATTGACGGACAGTCTGGGGCTGATCAGCGAGCAACAGCAGTCGGATGACGGTCGCACTGTGCAAGCGCGGGACGCGCTGGGTCGCGAACGCACGACGTTATATGACGGTCTGGGGCGCTGGCAGGCCAGCCGCCTGCGGGCCTTCGGCATCAACCTGCCGGTGGCGTGGCGTCAGCGGGAGCAGGGCTTGGCCGTTCAGGGCGAAGCCGGACTGCAGGCCGCCGCCGGATACGATGACTGGGGCCGGAAGGTGCTGGAAAGGCTGCCGGGTCAGGGACTCCGGCTTTATCGTTACGACAGCACCGATAACCGGATTGCGGAAGCGGGCGAGGACGGCGGCGTGCGGCGTTACCGCTACGATTATGCCGGGCACCGCATTGCCGAAGGCACGGCGGCACAGCCCTCGCTGATCACCACCCGCTTCGATGGCGATCTCCCGGTCCTGAGAACGGACGGGGTGGAAAGCCGTCGTTGGCGCTACAACTCCCTCGGTGAGCCGGTGGCGGAATCGCGCAACCTGCCCGGCCCCGACGGCCGGTCAAGGGAGTGGCATCAGGCCTGGTCCTATGACCCGGCCGGGCGCGTGCGGCTGGAAACCCGTGGCAACCTGAATCTGGCCTATGTCTACAGTGTGGATGGCCGGGTCAGCGCCATTCATGCCAGCGAGGGACGACTGGCCAGCCTGCTGGGCGGGTGGCTGTCCGGGCCGGTACCGCTGCTGTCCCGCCCCGTGGCGGATCAGGTGCGCTATGACGCTTGGGGTCAGATCAATCACCTGCGTCTGATGCATGGCGGCGAGCAATACTTCCAGCGCGACCGGCGCGGCCGCTTGACCGGGATTCTGAACCGGCATGAAACCTCCGCCACTCCGGGGTGGTTCGCTTTGGCGCGGACCCTGCTGCCGGAGGGCTGGGCGCGAACGGTTGAAGGGGTCATGGGCTGGCGGACGATACATCTGTCCCATGATGCCTATGCCTATGACCCCTTGGACAGGTTGGCACGGCGTCGCGAGGGCGGCGTCAGCGAGCGTTACGACTATGACGCGGCGGGACGGCTGGCGCGTGTTGAAACCCTGAGCGGCGGTCGCTGGCAACCGGCCGTGACCTACGAGTATGACGCGCAAGGCAACCGCCGCCGCGAACGCACGCCGGTCCTGCAAACCGACTACCGCTTTGCCGGGGACGGCCTCAGGATGCTGGGACGGCAATGGCGGCAGCTGCCGCGGGACAAGGATGCTGAGCCACCGGCTTTTCTGGCGCAACTGGCCTCATATGATGCGGGCGGGCGGCCCTGGTTGTGGTGGCAGGGCATGACGCGCCCGGACGGAGGTCTTTCGCTGACCGGACTGCAAAGCGACCGGTCGCCGTTGTGGCGTCTGAAACTGGCGGGCAGCCAACCGGCAGCGTGGCTGGATGAAACCGGCAAAGTCCCCCTGCGTTACGGCTATGACTTGAGCGGCATGCCCGCCTGGGAGCAATTGCAGACCGGCCCTAACCGGTTCTGGCGACGCGGCAGCGACTATGCCGGGGCGCTGCGTGTGCATGAGGTGGATGCGTGGCGCGCAGAGCAGGGCAGGGAACAGCAGGTTGAACGTGATTATGTCTATCTGGGCGGGCGGCCGGTGGCCCTGCGGGTATCGGATCATGCCGGGACGGCTTGGGGGGAAGTGTGGGCCAACCGATTGGGAGCGCCGGTAGCGGTGCGGGACGATTCCGGACGGGAGCGGTGGTCGGCCGCGTATGAACCGTTTGGCGGGCGCAAGGCGCGGGCTGGGCAGTTAGGGGGTGTGTCGTGGGCGGTCAGTTTGCGCTTGCCGGGGCAATATGAGGATCCGGTGACGGGGTTCTATCAGAACGGGTTCCGCACGTATCTGCCGGAGGCGGGGCGGTATTTGACGCCGGACCCGGCTGGGTTGCGGGGCGGGTTGAATCCCTTTGTGTATGTGGGGAGTGATCCGTTGAATGCGGTGGATCCGTGGGGGTTGTACCAGATTGATATGCATTATTACATGACGTATTTTCTGGGGATTGTGACGGGGTTCAGCGCGGATCAGGCGAGGACGATTGCGTTGGCGACGCAGTTTGTGGATGAGAATGATTATACGGTTCCGTTGAGGGATGGGGGATTGCCGGTCATTTCGACGATTGTTGACGGGTATCACAACGCAATTGATGATCGATTGGCGTTTTATCACTTCGTGAATACCAAGGAGGGCTGGATTAATACCACTGAATCCGGAAGTTATGACCCTGTCCAACTGAGTGGGGAAAGCGATAAGGCTTATAGGATCAGACGTTTGACAGCCAATTTAGAGTCAATACCCCAGATTCAAAATCTGGAATTTAATTATCAGAGTGTAAGTGGCTGTAATCAGAAGCTGCAGTTTTTTGGTGAGTTTCTGCATGCATTCGAAGATACTTTTGCCCATCGCGACAAAAATAATGATCCCTTTGGATTAAATGGTGGTACAGGCCATGCAACAGGCGGAGAGAACCCTGACTATACCTACAATCATGTGGTGGGTGGCACTTCTGTATTGGGGCGCGGGACATGGGATGTGAATGAAGACAGGACGCTGATTGCTGAGGAGCAGGTGTACAGGAAGATGGTGGATTTCAGGGACTCGGTTGGGGCAAGTGGAAAGGTTGTTCCTTGGGAAGAGCTTCGGGATTATCTGGTGGTTTTCAACAGTATCCATGAGAATGCACATGGGGCGGATGGTGCTGAGGACTTGCATACAATTCAATACAAGATACGGTATTTGCAGAGTCTGCTGAATGGGAAGGGTGGGAATGAGTACGAGATGGTTTTTCCAGAGGGTTCACAATCTGGCAGGGAAGTGGTCATGTTGGATTTAAGTGAGAAGCTAGAGTATTTGGATGCCGAGAGGTTTGATGTAATTCTGAATGTTGATGGGACGGTGAGTGCGGTTGGTGTTAAAATGCCAGAGTGGGGGTACAAGGCTTTTAAAGATAACATTAGCGGCTCTGAATTTTCTTTAATTAAGGATGACCTGAGAGCTGGTGCGGATGGATTTGATGTTATTGAAGGTCTAAAAAACAGAGTGGATATATTGAGGAAACTGAATCCTGAAGGCTTCAATGGTGTTGTTTGGGATACAGGCCATAAGACTCTTACAAATTACAGGATGTACTTGGATGGTGGTGGTTTTGTTGTCAAGGGAGTAAGGCCAAGGTGATTAATGTGATGAACCCAAAGTTAGCTGTGGTAGTGATACTGTTCTTATGCGGTATTGCTCATGCAAATGAATGCAATGGCCGTCGCTCTTTGAATAATTTTGGATATAAACTTTATTGCGAGAGTGATGACTTCAAGGTAGGGAGAAATCACGATGGTTTTTTTGCTTGGCTTCAAGGGCATTCCAGAGGAAGTGGTGGTGAAACTCCGTATGGATGGCCTGGCTATGAAATGGATATGAACTTTCATGTGAGAGATGTGAGGTGTTGCGCTGGTGATGGATTAATTGTTGGTGATAGAAGTGACCCTTTTGGAAGCATAATCAAAAATGGCTACATCTATGGTAAAACAGGGGTGTTTTCTATATCTGGAGGCTTTAGAGAGCGTAGGGATTTTACTTCCGGCTGTGGATATGAGGAGGATATGGTTGGCTTTATGCGGCATGTTTCGAGGGGGTATGGATTGATAAATATGCGGATTGAAGGGGATTATGGTGGAGTTGCAGCAAATGATGTTTTAATTAGAAGCTCTGTTCTCATTATGGATATCATTAAGCTAACTGGCTTGGATTTAGTTTTCGAAGGAAACTATTTTGTTTTGACATCCAATATGGAAAATTTGAAATCATCTGCATCGCAAAAAAAAAGGCATGTTATGTTTGAGAGATATAAAAGTGACATGCCTTATCATGAAAATAATGCTAAGTCATTCGTTCCAACAGCCCTCTACCTCTCCTGCGCTGACAACGCCACCATCTCCAACAACATCTTCACCGCCAAAAGAAAAACTCCCGGCGCTTACGCCATCGTCCTCAAACACAGCAAGAACGTCCGCATCACCAACAACACCTTCGAGGGATTTGATGTGCCGGTCCTCATGGACAAATACAGCAGCATCATCGACGACCGTGGCAACGTCATAAAACCGGACGTTACCATCAACAGTCCCCAATCCCGGCTTTACAAGGTCGATCTGGACCATGTCCAAGGCGACAAGAGTCGGCCTTGGTGGCAATTCTGGCGCTGATCACCCCGCAAACGTCATATCCCAAAACTCCGGCCTTGGCGGCGGTGTCGACACATCGCCCTTCGCCCGCAAATGCCCCGCCAGCAACTGGCACCACAACTTCAGGTAATGCTCCAGCACCTGCTCATTGAACACGAGATGCTTGTCCGCCGCCATGCCGCGCAACAGCCACTGCGACAACACCATCAGGTGACGCACATTATCCTTCTCGGTCTTGCCCACCAGATAATGATCCGCCGCTGTCCCCAGCGTCTCGAACGCCGCTATCCATAAATGCTGCAGCATCGATGACAGTTCCGAGTCCCGACGGCTGGCCACCAGCAGCTCCAGCAAAATGGTGAACTCCGCTGCCCCGAACACTTCCTTCCACGACGTAAAGATAAGGTCACTCAACCGGTCGTCCGAGGCGTCCAGCTGACTGACCGCCCGACCCAACTGCACATAGATGCGGCGCATCAAATGTTCCGCCGCCGCCGCAATCAACGCCGCTTTGGACGGGAAGTGGTGCACCGGTGCACCGCGCGAGACTTCCGCCGTTTCCACGATGCGGGTGACCGTGGTACCGGCATAGCCGTCGGTTTCCAGGCATTTCAGCGTGGCTTCTATCAGGCGCACGCGCATGGCTTCGCTGCGCTCGGCCTGGGTGCGCCGCAGGGGTTTGGAGGTTGCTGGGGTTTCAGTGGTCATGGTGCCGGTGTCCGCAATTCAGGGTTGTAATTGTAATTATTCCTGCGT
>DASUIL010000086.1:0-2694 GCA_036273075.1 Fluviicoccus sp.
GCCAGGTCGCCGACACGCTGCCGCCCGCCCCCAGCCATGCGCTGTGGCTGAACTGGCAACCGCCCGCCGAACGGCCGGACATGGCGTTCTCGATGGAGGCCAACCGCTATTTTGCAGTGTACGGGGAATGGAAACGGGCGGAGGACGATGCCCAGTATGAACGCTGGGCGACGGACTGCATGGGCGCGATGGCGGAGCATTCGCAAGGCATCCAGCTGGCGGACGAGAATCTGGGCAGGCGACCGGCGCGGTTCATGCGCGATGAGAAGCTGGCAAAGTTGGATCGGATCCGGGCGAAGTACGATCCGGAAGGACGGTTTCAGGCGTGGATGGGGCGGATCCAACCGGGGCCGTGAGGTCTGTACTGGCTAACGCCCCGACCCGCCCATCATCTGCTCGAAGGCCTCCGGCGTGAACCCGTTCAGCCGCTTGCCGTTGGCCAGGATCACCGGGACGCCTTGCATGTGCAGGCGCACATAATCGGCGCGGCCCTTGGCGGAGTTCTCAACATCATATTCCGTGTAGGCAATGCCCTTGGACTGGAAGTAAGCCTTGGCCTTCTTGCAGAAACCGCACCAAGTGGTGCCGTACAGGATGACGCCCTTGGTACTGATGGCCGGCGGATTCCGGTCAATGATGGGCGAGCCATAGACATTCGGCTTGACCGTCACCACCTGGCTGCGGGCGTTGCGCGGAGCCTCGTCACCGAAATGCACCTGCCCCTGGGCATCCACCCACTTGTGGATATCGCCGCCGAACGCGGCCATTGCCCACAGCATCACCATCAATACCGTCAGCCCGCGAATCAGCATGGCGCAGCCCTTTTCCGACCCATACACACGCCTGGCCTGCTGCATCCGGCAGGCCGTGCCCCAGCCCCGACAATCCCACCAAGTCCGTCCAGCCGCAACCCTTTTTATCCCCGCATGCATGCAGAATAGAGCAAAAGCTCCATTCCCCTGAGCATCGCTCAGAAATATGTCCTTCAAATCCAATGCCTTGGATCATTGTCCGACAATAATTCACGATGGCAGCCATTCCCAAGCACGTTGGCATCATTTCGCAAAAACAGTTGTATAAATACCAGCGCCGCCTGCCTACATTTAGCGCCATCGATTTAGCTGATGACGCCACGCGGAGAACTTTCCATGCGCCTGCCCACCCTGACCCGTCTTCCTGTCCTTGCCGGTATCGCCGCCGTGCTGGCCGCCTGCACCGCCGCCCAGCTGACCCCGGTCTGGGAAACCTGGGCTTCCGCCAACGATCTGGAAGACCGCTATGAAAGCGTGCACAGCGTACTGGCCGACCCGGCGGGCGCGGTGGTGGCGGTAGGCGTGTCGTCTTCGCTGCAAACGGCGCTGGATCAACTGGTCGTGGTGAAGTACACGCTGACCGGTCAGGTGATCTGGAAGGCCGTGGCCGATCTGGGCGATTATGACAAGCCTTATGCCTCGCGGCTGGGCGCGGACGGCTGCATCTACGCCGTCACCGAAACAGCAGTGATCAAGTTCGACCGCAACGGTTTCGAACTGTGGCGCAAGACACTGGAAGGCGGCATTGACGGCGGCGCGCTGCGTGATCTGGAACTGAACGGCAACCAGTTGCTGGTGGCCGGTCGCAAACTCTATGTGCTCGACCTGAACGGCAATCCGGTGACTACCGTCACCCCGGCCGCGCCGCTGTGGGATGTCGCGGTCACGGCCACCGGCATCTACACCGCCGGTTACGGCCATGTGCAACGTTTTGATGCCAACCTGCAACCGGTCTGGCACTGGGCGCACGCCGATGCGCAGAACCCGCCCGCCGAACTGGCGGTGGCTTCTGACGGCACCGTTTACGTGGCCACCTATAACGACGAGCCGCAGGACAGCGCATACCTGACCCGTATCAGCAGCACCGGCACGCAGGTCTGGACGAAGTTCTTCAACGATCCGGACAGCCAGTCTTACCAGCTGGGCGGCGTGCCGAAGGTGAAGCTGCTGGCCACCGGCAATCTGGTGCTGGGCCTGTCACAGCAGCCGACGCGCATCCTCAACATCATCAACCCGGCCAACGGCAGCGTGCTGAACAGCAACACGCAGAAGTCGGGCATCATCAACGAACTGGAAACGGATGCTTCGGGCAATATCTATGTGGCGGGCAACAACACGCCGCAGAAGTTCGACAGCAAGGCGGCGCTGCTGGCTTCCGGGACGATGAACGGGGTGGATGTCACCAGCGGCGGGCTGGCGCTGTACGGCAATGCCATTTATGTGGGCGCGGGGGCCTTCGACAGCAAGGGCAAGATGAAGCTGTACGTATCGAAATACAACAATCAGTAAGACCTGCGCGGTTCAACCCGGTTGAGGCTCCGAACCCGGAACCTCAACCGGCCAGCAGTTGGCTGGCCGCCGCTGCCAGCTCCTCGGCCGTCAATCGCTCCAACGCCAGCATCACTCCCTCCCCCCGCCTTGCAAAATCCCGCTGCGCCGCCTTGCGGTACGCCGGGTCATAGTGATCCGCCAGCAGGCTGCCCACCAGTTCCTGCCACGCCCCCGCGTCAACCTGCGCCCGCCAGCGGGCCACCTGTTCCTTGCCGTGCAGCTCCACCAGCCGGTCCAGCCGCTGCCCCAGCCAGGCCGGGTCCTTCAGGAAATAATCGTAATCGCGCAGCAGGAATTCCACCCGCGCCGCAAAGGGCACCTCCAGCCAGAC
>DASUIL010000087.1:0-3535 GCA_036273075.1 Fluviicoccus sp.
GGCGGTACAGCGGCCAAAGGGAGTCACCACGAAATGAGCAGACTATGGTATCTGAGCGTCATGCTGGCCGGAGCGCTTTCGGCCTGCGAGTCCGGCAAAACGGCCATTGCCTCGGGTTTGTCCCGCCCGGAAACGGTACTGACGGTTCCCGGAGTTATCGCCGGAGCGCAGCGGTATCAGGGCATGGCCGTGCAGGTGCGCGGTTTTGACGCCGGGTGGCAGGGGGAATGCCGGTCAGGACCGCCGGTCAGCCGTTCGGACTGGCAATTGCAGGATGGCGGCAAATGCCTGTATGTCCACGGTCCGCGCCCGGTTGCGCGTCAGGATGCGGGCAAGCCGGTGCTCGTGAAGGTCAACGGTGTGTTGAAGACGGCCCCGAACGGGGTGCTTTATCTGGATGCGCGTTGAAGGACTGCACGCTTAATCAGTCACGATAACCCGGATTGACCCGGTCCAGCTTGCGCAGCAGGGCAGGCCACGCCAGCGCGCCGCCCATGCCCAGCGTCACCTGGGTGATCTGGGCCGGAGCCATGTCCAGAATCGGCTGCGGGATATGCACCAGTTCACCGCCGCCGGACTGCGCCCGCACCTGAATCATGCAGGTCGCTTCAAAGATGTACATACCCAGAAAGGCCTCTGCGACCGAAGTGCCGACCGTCAGCAGGCCGTGGCTACGCAGCATCAGAAATCGTTTGTCTCCCAGATCGCGCACCAGCCGGGGCTTTTCGCCTTCCAGTAAGGCCACGCCTTCATAGTCATGGTAGGCCAGCGAGGAGAGCACAAAAAACGATTGCTGGGAGAGCGGCAGCACGCCGTTCTTTTGCGCGGAGACCGAGACACCGTTGATCGAATGGGTATGCATGACGCATTGCGCATCCGGCCGGGCTTCATGAACGCAACTGTGAATGGTGAATCCCGCCGGATTGACCGGATACGGTGAATCCGAAATCTTCTCGCCGGCCAGATTGATCTTCACCAGCGATGAGGCGGTGATTTCCTCGAACATCAGGCCATAGGGATTGATCAGGAAGTGTTCCGTGCCGGGAATCTTGACGGAGATGTGGGTAAAGATCAGGTCATCCCAACCGTAAAGGGCTACCAGGCGGTAGGCGGCCGCAAGGTCAACGCGGGCCTGCCATTCTTCGGGAGAAACACGGTTTTGCAGGGATTCGCTCATGACAGGTCTTCCTGACGGATTATCGGGGGAAAAAGTCAGCTGGGCAGTTTGCTGCCGACCGGTCGTTGCGTGGGGCGGACAATGTCCCACAGTCCCAGATTGTTCAGTTCCAGCTCCATCATGCTGCGGATGACGGCGGCGTTATCCACGCCCAAAGCCTGCGTCAGCAAGCGCTTGCCGGTAGCCAACGGCACCGTGCGCACGACTTTGCGGATTTTCAGCAGGTTACTGGCGCTCATGCTCAACGAATCAAAGCCCATGGCCATCAGCAAGATGGCCGTACCGGGGTCGCCCGCCATCTCGCCGCAGATGCCAACCGGCTTACCAATCGCGTGGCACTCGTTGACGATGTATTGCAGCGAGCGCAGCACGGCGGGGTGATAAGGGGTGTAAAGGTCAGCCACGCGCGAATTGTTGCGGTCGACCGCCAGCAGGTACTGCGTCAGGTCGTTGGAGCCGACGGAAACGAAATCCACCAGATTGGCCAGATCACGGATTTGCAGCAGGGCGGCAGGGACTTCAATCATGATGCCCAGTTTCGGCATCGGAATCTCGACCTTTTCCTCTTCCTGAACTTCGCTAAGCGCCCGATGCACGAGATGCTGCGCTTCCTCGATCTCGAATACAGAAGATACCATCGGCAACATGATTTGCAGGTTGTTCAGGCCGATGGAAGCTTTCAGCATGGCACGCATCTGCACCAGGAAAATTTCCGGATGGTCCAGGGTAATGCGGATGCCGCGCCAGCCCAGAGCCGGGTTGACTTCGGTGATCGGAAAATAGGGCAAGTCCTTGTCGCCGCCAATGTCCAGGGTGCGCATGGTGACCGGGCGTGGTTCAAATGCAGCCAACTGTTGCCGGTAAATGGTGCGTTGTTCTTCCTCGCTGGGGAAGCGGTCACGCAGCATGAAGGGAATTTCGCTGCGGTAGAGCCCGACCCCTTCCGCGCCGCGATCTCGCGCGCGCGCCACATCGGCCATCAGTCCGGTGTTCACGTACAGCACGACCTTGTGACCGTCCGGCGTCTCGGCGGGCAGGTCGCGGTAGGCGTCCAGACCGGCCACCAGTTGCCGTTCTTCCTTGATGATTTCCTTGTAGCGCTTGCGCAGTTCCCGCGAGGGATGCACATAAACCCGCGACTGGTAGGCGTCGACAATCATCTCGGCGTCGTCAAGGCTGGTGACGGGCAACTCCGCCACGCCGACCACGGTGGGAATACCCAGCGCCCGCGCGACAATCGCCATGTGCGAGTTGGCCGCGCCGGTGGTGGTAACGATGGCGGCAATACTCTCGATCGGGATTTCCACCAGGGTGGCCGTGGAGATTTCTTCACCGATCAGGATGCTGTGCTCGGCAAAATCGCGGTTGGTGTTGCCGGTCTGCTTTTGCAGGTGCGCCAGGATGCGCCGTCCAAGATCCCTCACGTCCGCCATGCGCTCACGCAGGTAAGGATCATCCATGGCGGCAAAACTTTGCATGTGCTCGTCTATGACCGCGCGCAGCGCGCCCTGCGCCCAATTGCCCGCATGAATCTTCTCGACGATTTCTCCGCCCAGGGCGTTGTCATCCAGCATGCGCAGGTAGACATCGAACAGGGCTCGTTCCTCGGGCATCAGCGACTCGGTCATCTTGTTGCCGAGCATCTGCATTTCGGCGCGAACCGCGTTCAGCGCCTGGTTCAGCTGGTTCAGTTCGCTGTCGATGTCTTCAACACCGCGGTCGGGCACCGAGTCAATGTCCGCCGGAGGATAAATAACCACGGCTCGACCCATGGCGATGCCGCTGGCGCCGGCGACGCCCTGGAAGATGCGCGGACTGTTGACGTTCTTGGGGGAGTGCAGGTTGTCCAGCTGGCCCAGGGCGCGGGCATGCGCCACCACCCCGGAAATCTGGGCCGACAGAGTCACGAGGAATGCTTCTTCCGATTCCCCGAAACGCCGCTTCTCCTGTTGCTGCACCACCAATACGCCCAATACCTTGCGGCGGTGCATGATCGGTACGCCGAGGAAGGAGTTGTATCGTTCTTCGCCGGTTTCAGGCAGGTAGCGGTATTTGGGGTGGGCGGAAGCCTCTTCGAGGTTGATCAGCTCCTCGCGCTGGCCGACCAGACCGACCAGACCTTCCGACAGGCCCAGCGACACCACGCCGACAGCATCGGGATTCAGCCCGCGCGTGGCCATCAGCACATAGCGGTTGCTGCGTTCATCCAGCAAATAAATGGAGCATACTTCGGTGCTGAGCGCTTCCTGGACGTTCTCCACGATCACGTCCAGCGCGGTCAGCAGCGAGGAAGCGGAATCCACTTCCTGCACGATCTTGCGAAGTATGTCGAGCATGCGCCAACCCCTCGTGAATGCG
>DASUIL010000088.1:0-7232 GCA_036273075.1 Fluviicoccus sp.
TGACCGCATCAAGGAGCTGACGCCCGCCGCCCACGCGGTGCCGCAAAGCCGCCTGACGCTTAGCGCCGAGATGACACCGGTGGCCGAGGCGGAGCAGGCGCTGATCTCCTTGGGCTACAAGCCCGCCGAGGCGCAGAAAGCCGTCGCCAATGTCAAAAACCTGCACGAAAACACTGCCGACCTGATACGCGCCGCGCTGAAAGCAATGGTAAAGTAACGCCTTTGCAAATCCGGACTTTAGACCCGTATTATGGACCGTCTGATCGCGCCGCAGGCCCAGCGCCAGGAAGAAGTATTTGACCGCGCCATCCGCCCGACCAGCCTGGCGGACTACATCGGCCAACCCAAAGTGCGCGAGCAGATGGAGATATTCATCCACGCCGCGCGTTCGCGCGGCGAAGCCCTCGACCACACCCTGATCTTCGGTCCGCCAGGCCTCGGCAAGACCACCCTCGCCAACATCATCGCCCGCGAAATGGAGGGTGAACTCAAGTCCACCAGCGGCCCGGTGCTGGAAAAGGCGGGCGACCTCGCCGCGCTGCTGACCAACCTTGAAGCGGGCGATGTGCTGTTCATTGACGAAATTCACCGCCTGTCGCCGGTCATCGAGGAAATCCTCTACCCGGCGATGGAGGATTACCAGCTGGACATCATGATCGGCGAAGGCCCCGCCGCCCGTTCGATCAAGCTGGACCTGCCGCCCTTCACGCTGGTCGCGGCGACCACCCGCGCCGGGCTGCTGACCTCGCCGCTGCGCGACCGCTTCGGCATCGTGCAGCGCCTGGAGTTCTACAGCGTCGCCGACCTCACCCGCATTGTCACCCGCTCCTCCAGCCTGCTGAACGTACCAATGGAGCCTCAGGGCGCGGAGGAAATCGCCCGCCGCAGCCGGGGGACGCCGCGTATCGCCAACCGCCTGCTGCGCCGCGTGCGCGATTATGCGGAAGTGAAGGCGGACGGCGTCATCACCGGCCCGGTCGCCGCCGCCGCGCTGGACATGCTCGATGTCGACCGTATCGGCCTCGACGGCCTCGACCGCCGCTACCTGCTGACGCTGATGGAGAAGTTCGGCGGCGGCCCCGCCGGAGTGGAGTCGCTGGCCGCCGCGCTGGCCGAGGACGGCGGCACGCTGGAAGATGTTGTCGAGCCGTACCTGATCCAGCAGGGTTTTGTCATGCGCACCGCGCGCGGCCGCATCGCCACGCCGCAAGCCTGGCTGCAATTCGGCCTGACCATGCCCGAATCCCTGAAACACGCCCTGGGCGGCGCGGCATGACTCCGTTCCGCCTGCCCGTGCGCGTCTATATCGAGGATACCGACGCCGCCGGTATCGTCTACTACGTCAACTACCTGAAGTTTATGGAGCGGGCGCGCACCGAGTTCCTGCGCCACATCGGCTTCGGGCATTATTTACGACATACTGACTACCTGTTCGTGGTGCGCTCGGCTAACATCCGCTACCGTCGCCCGGCACTGATGGACGATGCGCTGGAAGTCACCGCCACCATTAGCCATCGCGGCCGCGCCTCCCTGGAATTCCGCCAGACGGTCGAACGCCAGGGTGAAATCCTGTGTGAAGGTGAACTGATGATTGCCTGTGTCGACGCCACCCATCTGAAACCCCGCGCCCTGCCGGCGCGCCTGACCGACCTGTTACCGGACTGAAATTCATGGCCGTCAAAGAATCCCTCTCGATCCTCGGACTGGTCGCCCATGCCAGCATTCCCGTACAACTGGTGATGCTGGCGCTGGCGGCCGCCTCGGTCTATTCGTGGGCGCTGATCATCCGCTATCGCCGTGTCCACAAGCTGGCGCGGCAGGAGCATGCCCGCTTTGAGGAAGCCTTCTGGTCCGGCAGCGATCTGGGCGCGCTTTACCAGAAAAGCCAGCAGAACCCCGACCGCCAGGGCTCCGAAGCCGTATTCCATGCCGGATTCAAGGAATTCATCCGCCTGCGCCAGAAAGGCCTGACCGCCGAGGCGCAGATGCAAGGCGTCACCCGCGCCATGCGCGTGACGCTGATGCAGGAACAGAAACGGCTGGAAGGCGATCTCTCCGTACTGGCCAGTATCGGTTCCAGCGCGCCCTATGTCGGCCTGTTCGGCACCGTCTGGGGCATCATGACCTCGTTTATCGGTCTGGCCAGTGTCGAGCACGCCACCCTGTCGGTGGTCGCTCCCGGCATTGCCGAAGCCCTGATCGCCACCGCCATCGGCCTGTTCGCCGCCATTCCCGCCGTGCTGGCCTTCAACCACTTCATTTCCAGCAGCGACGACATCAACAACCTCTACACCATCTTTGCCGACGAGTTCTCCGGCATCCTGCACCGGGAAAGCCATACCTGATGGAACCGAGCCCTTTCGAGCGTCCGCGCCGACGCCTGATGTCCGATATGAACGTCGTGCCCTATATCGACGTCATGCTGGTGCTGGTGGTGATCTTCATGGTGACCGCGCCGATGCTGACGCAGGGTCTCAAGGTTGAACTGCCCGAAGCGGCTGCCGACACCATCAACATCGACAGCGAAGAGCCGGTGGTGATTACCGTCAAGTCTGACGGCGGGTACTGGCTGAAACAGGGCAGCAAGGCCGACAAGCGCCTGACGCTGGAGGACATGATCCAGGCGCTGCACGCCGTCGAACAGGCGCAGCCCAAGGCGCAAATCCTGCTCAACGCCGACGCCCGCGTCGATTACGGCAAGGTAGTGAAGCTGATGGCGGCGCTGCAACAGGCAGGGTTGACCCGCGTCGGCCTGCTGACCGACTCCCCGGAACCATGAACAGGGACTGGCGCGCACTTATCCGGCAACCCCTGACGCTGTCGCTGCTGCTGCATGGCGGGCTGGCGTTGTCGCTGCTGGTCTTCGCGCGCCATCTGACGCCGGAACTGCCCCCGGCTCCCGCCGTGTTGAAAACCACGCTGGTCAGCCGCTCGGCCGTCGTTGCCCCAGCCGCCCCCCCGCCTGCCGTCGTCACTCCGCTTCCCGAACCGGTACATCCGCCGACGCCCCCCAAGCCGGAGCCGGTCAAACCACCGGTGGAGCCGCCGAAGAAGCCCAAGGTGGAAGAAAAGCCGAAACCGCCCGCTCCCGTCAAAAAAGAGCCGCCGAAACCCGTGGAGCCGGCGCCCAAGGAAAAACCCAAACCGGAAAAGCCGGTCAAGGAACCGTTGTTGCCCAAGGGCAAGGGTGAAAAATCCGAGCCGCCCAAGCCGGAGAAAAAGTCTCCTGAAATCAAGCCGGAGCCCAAGCCCCTCAATACCAAGGAACACGTGAAGGCCGAGGAAAAGGCCAAGCCGGCAGAAAAGCCGTCAAAGGACAAGGCAGCCCCGAAAAAGCCTGAGAAGGCCAAGGAGCCTGAACCGGCTAAAAAACCTGAAAAGACCCCGGAGAAAAAGCCGGAACCGGTCAAGGTCCCGGAAAAGGTCCCCGAGAAGGACAAAGCCAAACCCGAGAAAAAGCCCGAGCCGAAAAAGCTGCAGCCGGTTTTTGACGCCAGCGAATTCGACAGGGAAATGCAATCTGTCCAAGGGCAGCTGAAAAGCCAGGAACGCGATCGGCTGAAAAAAGCCGCCGAAGCCAATGCCAAGGCAGAAGCTGACCGCCTGGCCGCCGAAGAACAACGCCTGGCGGACCAGAAGCGGGCCCGGGAGCTGGCCGCCCTGATCGAGAAATACAAAAAGCAGATTGAAGACCGCATTTATGCGCGCTTGAATCTACCCCCACAGTCGACGCCCGGACAGTTCACGGAAGTACGGATCATCGTCATTCCCGGTGGCGAGGTGATCAACGTCCTGAAACTGAAGGGTAGCGGTAATCAAGCTTTTGATGACAGCGTCATGGCCGCCATCCGCAAGGCCAGCCCCTTGCCCGTGCCGTCGGACGCCGAGGTCTTCAATGACAACTTCCGAACTTTTTCCATGCGGATCCGCAACAAGGATTAAACGATGAAACGCACCGGCCTGTTCCTGCTGCTGCTCTCCCTCAGCGGCCTCACCCGCGCTGAATTGATGCTGGAAATCAGCAAGTCCAGCAACAACAGCCAGCCCATCGCGGTCGTTCCGTTCGGACAGGACACCCGCAGTGACTCCCTCGCGGAGATCATCAGCAACGATCTGGCCCAGACCGGCCTGTTCCGTCCGGCCGCCAATCTGCCCGCGCAACCTACGTCCGCATCCGAGATCAGCTATCCGCTCTGGCAGGCCGCCCGTCTCAACCATATCGTGGTCGGCAAGGTGATTCCGCTGGGGCAGGGCAATTACAGCATCCAGTTCGAACTGCTCAGCAGCGACCAGCAAAAGCGCGTGCTGGGTGAAACCCTGAACAACATTCCGGCATCCCGCTGGCGCGAGGCCGCTCACTTCATCAGCGACCGCATCTTCCAGCAACTGACCGGCCTGCCCGGTGCGTTCAGCACCCGTATTGCCTATGTTCTGCAATACAAGCGCGAGGGCCAGACCCGCTACCGTCTGGAAATTGCCGATGCTGACGGACATCGTCCGCAAACCGTGCTGGACTCCCCGGAGCCGCTGCTGTCACCCGCCTGGTCGCCGGATGGCAAGAAAATTGCCTATGTTTCCTTTGAAAGCCGCAAGCCCGCCATCATCGTGCAAAACCTGCTGACCCAGGAACGGGTTGTGCTGGCCCGCTTCAAGGGCCTGAACGGCGCGCCGTCCTGGTCGCCGGACGGGTCCCGCATGGCGCTGACCCTCTCCCAGGACGGCAATCCCGAGATCTATGTCATGAATCTGGCTGACAGAAAACTGACACGGCTTACGCAGGATAACGCCATTGATACCGAAGCACGCTGGGCGCCCGACGGCCAATCGCTGATCTTTACCTCGGATCGCGGCGGCAGCCCGCAGATTTACCGCCTGGATATCGCCACGCGCGACGTCAAACGCCTGACCTATGACGGCAGCTTCAACGCCCGCGGCGCGATCAGTCCCGACGGTCGGTATCTGGCCATGGTGCATCGTGAGCGCGGCCAGACTTTCCAGATCGCCATCCAGGACCTGGAAAGCGGCGCGCTCAGCACGCTGACCAGCACGCCGCTGGACGAATCCCCCAGCTTCGCCCCCAACAGCCAGATGCTGGTCTACGCCAGTCGCAGCGGCAACCGGGGCGTACTGGGCATCATGTCGCTGGACGGCCAATTCAAAATGACCTTGCCCGCCTCTGACGGGCAAGTCCGTGAACCCGCCTGGTCACCTTGAGTGACGGCAAACCCGAGGACGATGAACATGCAATTGCCCCCTTCCAAGCTTTCCCTGCTGGCCGTATGCCTGGCGGCCACCCTCGCCACCGGTTGCGCCAGCACCGCCAAGAAACCCGTAGCGGTCACGGATCCGCCCGCCGCCTCGGGCCAAGCCACGGATAATCCGTCCGGTTCCACTCCCGAAGGCGCTCAAACCGGCGCGCTCAACGGCTCCGGCGGCCTGAACAGCCAGGGCATGGACGGTGGTGATGCCGCCTCCAATAGCAAATCCGGCACAGCCGGCGGTGCGGCAGGCTCCGGAGCGGATTCCGGCTCCGGCAATAACTCCGGCGGCAATGCGGATAATGGCGGCAGTGCCGCCGCTTCGCTGTCCGACCGCGTGGTCAACTTCGATTTCGACAGCGCCGACATCCAACAGGATGACTACCCCACCCTGCTGGCCCATGCCCGCTACCTGCAGCAGAACCCGCAAGCCAAGGTGACGCTGGAAGGCCATGCCGACGAGCGCGGCACGCGTGAATACAACATGGCTTTGGGTGAACGCCGCGCCAAGGCGGTGGAGGCCTTTCTCGGCGTGAACGGCGCCCGCGGCAACCAATTGGAATCCGTCAGCTTCGGTAAGGAAAAGCCGCTGAATGACGGCCATGACGAAGCAGCCTGGGCCGAGAACCGTCGTGTCGAGCTCAACTACGAAGCCGGCGCACCCAAGCCCTGAGTCCGAATTCAGGCCATAAAAAAAGCCTTCCCCGTTGCCGGGGAAGGCTTTTTGCTTTCCGGAACGCAGAAGGTCAGATCAGCTTGCGACCCTTGCCGGCGGCAATGCGCAGGCGCAGGCCGTTCAGGCGGATAAAGCCTTCGGCGTCCTTCTGGTTGTAGGCACCGCGATCGTCTTCAAAGGTGGCGATATTGGCGTCGAAAATGGAGTCGTCGGACTTGCGGCCGGCGATATAGACATTGCCCTTGTACAGCTTGGCGCGCACAACGCCGTTCACGTACTGCTGCGATTCGTCGATCATGGTCTGCAGCATCAGGCGCTCCGGGCTCCACCAGTAGCCGTTATAGATCAGGCTGGCGTAACGCGGCATCAGTTCGTCCTTCAGGTGGGCCACTTCGCGGTCCAGCGTGATGGATTCGATGGCGCGGTGGGCCTTCAGCATGATGGTGCCGCCCGGGGTCTCGTACGCGCCGCGGCTCTTCATGCCGACATAGCGGTTTTCCACCAGGTCAAGACGACCGATACCGTGCTTGCCGCCCAGCTGGTTCAGCGTCGCCAGCACCGTGGCCGGGCTCATTTCCACGCCGTCGATGGCGACAATATCGCCCTTGCGGTAGGTCAGCTCGATGTACTGCGGGGCATCCGGGGCCTTTTCGGGGCTGACGGTCCAGCGCCACATGTCTTCTTCCGGCTCCCAGTACGGATCTTCCAAGCCGCCGCCTTCGTAGGAAATGTGCAGCAGGTTGGCGTCCATCGAGTACGGCGACTTCTTGCCTGCCTTGTTGAAGTCGATGGGAATATTGTGCTGGGCGGCATAGTTCATCAACGATTCGCGGGAATTGAGATCCCATTCGCGCCACGGCGCGATGACCTTGATGCCGGGTGTCAGCGCATACGCGCCCAGCTCGAAACGCACCTGGTCGTTGCCTTTGCCGGTAGCGCCGTGGGAAATGGCGTCACCGCCCACTTCCTTGGCGATTTCCACCAGACGCTTGGCGATCAGCGGCCGGGCGATGGAGGTGCCCAGCAGGTACTCGCCTTCGTAGATGGCGTTGGCGCGGAACATCGGATAAACGAAATCGCGCACGAACTCTTCACGCAGGTCGTCAATGAAGATCTGCTTGACGCCCATGGCCTCGGCCTTGGCGCGCGCGGGCTCAAGCTCCTCACCCTGGCCGATGTCGGCGGTGAAGGTCACGACTTCGCAACCGTAGGTTTCCTGGAGCCAGCGGAGAATGATGGAGGTATCAAGACCGCCCGAGTAGGCCAGCACGACCTTCTTGATCTGGGACATGGAATCA
>DASUIL010000089.1:0-3571 GCA_036273075.1 Fluviicoccus sp.
GACTTCCCCGAAATGCTGTGGATGATCCGCAGTGTCAGCAATCCCCACCCGGTACGCATTAACCTGGGTTAATCACTAGACCGCGAAGTACTATTCAGGTACGCCCGCTCCGTTTATAGTCGAAAGGCAATCATGCCTTTAACAGGGATATTCCAATGAAAAATAACAAGCGGCTGGGCATTCTCGCCCTGGGATTCATGATGTCAGGCGCACAGGCTTTCGAGGTTGGCGTGGGCCTCAAGGGCGGGACGCTGGGTCTGGGGGCGGAAGCCACCTTCAAGGTGCTCGACAGCCTGAACGTGCGCGCCTCGATCAACAAATTTTCCCGTTCAGATACCTTTGATGAAAGCGGCGTCACCTATGACGGCGACGCCACCCTGTCAACGCTGGGGCTGACGGCCGACTGGCATCCTTTCAAGGGCAGCTTCCGCATTTCCGCAGGCGTGATGAAAAACGGCAACGAGTTTGAACTGGAAGCCAAGTGCAGCCAATCCTGCGATATCGACGGCAATCAATACAAGAGCAACACCGCCGATCCCGGCCGCATCAACGCCATGATCGATTTCAAGAGCATGGCGCCCTACGCCGGTATCGGCTGGGGCAACGCCATGAGTGGCGGCAAGCTGTATTTCGGCGCGGATATCGGCGTGCTGTTCCAGGACACCCCGCAGGCCAGCCTGACCGCCAGCGGCAAGTTCGACAAGACCAGCGGCGTTCCGGCTACCCTTGATGCCAGCGATCCGACATTCCAGGCGCAATTGAAGAAGGAAGAAGCCAGCTTGCAGGATGAAATGAGCGACTTCGATATGTATCCGGTCATCAACTTCAACCTGGGCTACCGTTTCTAAACGTCCGGCAACTGCCCCCGGCTGATGGCCAGCTCCATGCGGTGCGCCATCAGCCGCAATCCTTCCGAAACCGCCATCATGCCCATCGTCGCCGTCACCGCCACCGCCGAGCCGTAACCGGCGCAATTCAGGCTGGCGTCGCAGCTGGCTCCTTCCGGCATCGTCACCGCCTCGTTGGAATAGACGCAGGCAATGCCGAACTTTTCCTTGAGGTTGGTGGGAAACTTGTAGTCGTGACGCAACTGGCGGCGGATCTTGGCGATCAGCGGATCACGTTCGGTATGCGCCAGGTCGGACACCCGCAATTGCGCGGTATCGGTCTTTCCGCCCGCCGCACCGCACACCACCAGCGGAATGCGGCGGCGACGGCACCACAGAATCATCGAAATTTTCGCCTGCACATCGTCGGTGCAGTCCAGCACCAGTTGCGGCGTCTCGGCCATCAGCTGCGGCAGGTTTTCCCAGGTCAGGAAGTCATCCACCAGCCGCAAGTCCAAGCGCGGGTTGATGGCGCGGGCGCGTTCCCCCAGCACATCAATCTTGTTGCGGCCGAAAGTACCGTCCAGCGCGGGCAACTGGCGGTTGACGTTGGACGGCACCAGCACATCCATGTCAATCAGCGTCAGGCGGCCGATGCCGGTGCGCGCCAGCGCCTCAATGGCCCAACTGCCCACGCCGCCCGCCCCGGCGACAATCACATGGGCGTGCTGGAACAAGGCAAAGGTGCGGTCGCCGTAGACGCGGCGGGTGCCGGTAAATCGACGTTCGTAGTCGTCGTCCGGCAGATCGGAAGCTTGGGGGGTGGTATTCATGGGCGGCGATTATACGTGGTTCCATCATTGTCGCATCCCCGACAACTATATCCCCATCGCAAGGTTGCCATATATATTCCATTTTGATCTATTTCAATGAAAAAACGGTATTTTTCATTCTTAGTCCATCTGGCTAATGTACAAACATCCCCGGGGGACACCCCGATAAATCTCCCGCCCACAAGGCGGACACCTGAAACAGGAGCTTGACCATGAACGCTTACCTGATAGCCCTTGGCGGCTACACCCTCATCAGTTTTATCGCCACCTGGCTGATCGCCCGTTCCTTCTTTAGCCCTACGCTGACGATCAATGACCGCATCGCTCCGGTAACCGTCAAGCAGCCCTTGGCTCCGGTCAACCGACTCTCGTTCAGCAAGATTTCGTTCTAAGGAATAACGCCATGAATAGCCTGTTCCCGAAGGGCTGGCGAATGCGACACACAGCGTCAGGAATATTGCCCGCCAGGTGTTGTCGCTGAACACTCTTCCTTCGCTTCCAACCACGCCATATCTCCTCCTGAAACCCCTCCCTCTACCTTTCCATTGCGCTGCGATCAGCCATTGCTTTAAATCCGTTTGTCATTACAATGGCGCCTCACTTCAAACCCGGAGCGATGCCGTGCTGACAGATTGTCCCATCCTGTTGGACGACGAGCATCTACTGGTCATCGGCAAGCCTGAAGGCCTGCTGTCCGTGCCCGGCAAGGGCCCTGAAAAAATCGATTCCCTCTACTGGCGGCTGCAACATATCTGGCCCGGCATCCGCGTTGTGCACCGGCTCGATCGCGATACCTCCGGCCTGCTCGTTTTCGCCCGCAACCTGCCCGCGCAACAGCACCTTAACCGCCAGTTCGCCGACCGCACGGTCAGCAAATCCTATATTGCGCTGGTCTACGGCCATCCCGCCGAGATGAAGGGGGAAGTTAACCTGCCCATCCGTTACGACCCGGACCATCCGCCCACGCACATTGTCGACTTTGAACACGGCAAGCCCTCGCAAACGCTGTGGACGGTGCTGGAACGCAAGCCCGGCCGTACCCGCGTGTTGCTGGAACCGGTCACCGGCCGTTCGCACCAGCTGCGCGTGCACATGCAGGCGCTGGGTCATCCCATTGTCGGCGATCAGCTTTACGCCACCGATTTCGATCTTTCCGCCGCTCCGCGTTTGTGTTTGCACGCGGAGACACTAGAATTCACCCATCCGGTCAGCGGCGAGCGCCTCCGCCTTACCCTGCCCGCCCCATTTTAGAACGACAGAACACTGCCTATGAGTACTCCCACCCCTGCTATTGGCCAGCGCTGGCTATCGGACGCCGAAACGGAATTGGGTCTGGGCATGGTTATCGAAGTCAATCCCCGCACCGTCACCATCCTCTTCCCCAAGAGCGAGGAAACCCGCGTCTACGCCCGCCAGAACGCCCCGCTGTCGCGCATCCGCTTTAACGAAGGCGATGCCATTACCGACACCGACGGCAAGCACTGGACCGTATCCGCCGTACACGAGCGCCAGTTCGTACTGCGCTACGACGTGATGGATGAAAACGGTGACGCCGCCACGCTGGCGGAAACCAAGCTGTCGCCGAACATCCAGTTGTCACGCCCGTCCGAGCGCCTGCTGGCCTGCCAGCTGGACAACAACGAATGGTACGAATTGCGGGTCATGGCCCTGCGCGCCCGTGAAAAGCTGGCCCGCAGCCCGGTCGCCGGTCTGGTCGGCCCCCGCGTCGGCCTGATTCCCCACCAATTCTACATCGCCCACGAAGTCGCGCAGCGCATGGCCCCGCGCGTGCTGCTGGCCGATGAAGTCGGTCTGGGCAAGACCATTGAAGCCGGCCTGATCATCCACCAGCAATTGCTGACCGGGCGCGCCCAGCGCGTGCTGGTGCTGGTGCCGGACAGCCTGCAATAC